>JAIORB010000019.1 GCA_021108325.1 Bacteroidales bacterium
GCTTCATACTCAGTTATATTTATATTACGCTCTGTTTCAAGATTAACTAATTTTATGTCAGTTCCCAATTCATTAGCTAATGTATGAGCACATTTGTCAGTACAACCATGTTTCGTTGTGTAAATTATCACCGTTCTCATCCGTTAATATTTTATAAATTTCTTATATTATTTGTATTATCTGTATAACTTTCCTGTAATTGTTCTTTTTTTGTTACCTGCCTGCCGCAGGCTGGCTCGCTCCCACAAATCCAATACACCATTCTGCTCGTGACCTTCCATGCCTAAGCTATTTGAAAATTTGACTTAAAGTTTTACTTATAATCATTCTTGTTTATGCGTGATTATTGCATGGAAGTTTCATAAAAATAGTTTCTTGATTTAAAGACAATAAATATAACAGAATTTTCGTAAAGTCTAAATTTAGGATCGAGATTAGTTAAGGTCAGATTTAAGCAATTCAGTCCAGAGTGCTATGCGAAGTTTATTTTGTTCTTCATCTGAATCATCATCTAAGGGTAAACCAATAAATTTATCACCAAAAATAGATAATGATGAATCAAACTTATATCCTTTTGTTGGGAATTCGCCAACAAAGGTAACACCTTTGCCTTCTAAGGCTTCAAATATAATTCCAATTGAATCGGCAAAAGAATTCGGATAAATTGCGGAATCGCCGGTTCCAAAAATTGCAATTTTTTTTCCTTTTAAGTTAGCAAATTTCAATACATCATATAGAAATCTTTCAAAGTCGGCTTGTAATATTCCTTTACCCCAGGTTGATGAACCAAGAATGATATTATCATACATTTCAACATCATTAATTTTTACATATTTTACATCATAAATGTCCACTAGCATAGGTTCTATATTTGCTTTTATATTTTCTGCTATAGTTTTTGTATTTCCGGTACTGGATCCGTAGAATATTCCAATTGGTTTCATTAAATAATAATAATTTATAAACAGTATTAGTGATTTGTTAAACTAATAACAAAATATAGTAAAGGTTGTTTAAACAGAATAGTTTATTGTTGAATTTTAGATACTTTATTGTTTAAAGTTAATGGTTTAGTTCTTTTTCTAAGCCGCATGTTTAGTGCTTCAACAAACAAAGAAAAGAATACAGCAAAATAAATATATCCTTTTGGCACATGTAAATCGATAGCTTCCAGAATCAACATAAAGCCAATAAGAATTAAGAAAGACAATGCCAGCATTTGAAGTGTTGGGTGATTATTTATAAACCTGCTTATTGCACCTGCAGCAACCATCATAATTCCCATAGCAATAATAACAGCTATAATCATAATAATTAAATGTTCTGTCATTCCAATGGCGGTAAGAATTGAATCAAATGAAAAGATCATATCAAGTATAATAATTTGCAATATGATACCTAAAATTCTATGCTCTTTTTTTATAGGTGTACTTTCATTATCGCCTTCAATTTTATGATGTATCTCGGATGTGCTTTTTGCAAGAAGAAAAATACCACCTAATCCTAAAATTAAATCACGACCGCTAATTTCAAATGTGAACAAGGTGAATAAGGGTTTCGTAAAACCTATAATCCAAGTAATACATATTAAAAGGGCAATTCTAAATAGCAAGGCAGCTGCTAATCCAATAGTTCTTGCACTGGGTTGTTGGTGTTCAGGTAATTTATTTGTAACTATAGAAATAAAAATGATATTGTCGATACCTAAAACAATTTCAAGAAAAGTCAAAGTTGCCAGGGCAATCCATGCCTCAAATGATAAAAATATTTCCATATATTTTAAATTCTAAAAATGATTATCAAATATAATCAACATTTACTTTTATTGGAATAAATTATAATAAAAAAGGATGAGTTTCATAACGAAACATCATCCAAATAGTAAACAGGATATATATATAATTTTGAAATTGGCAGTATTAATAGATTCTGTTTAAAACGTTTCCCCAGGAGTTTCTTTTACCAATTTTGAATTTTAAATTTTTTCCTCCTTTTAGTATAATATTTAAACCATTTGGAAAAATTTTCATTGTATTAAAATAAAGAATCTCTTGAATTTGGGTAGGTAAAATTTCTAAATTATAATGAGAGTGATTATTTTCTTTTGTTTTAAAATATACTCGTTGATTAGTCAGGATTAATTTTCCATCAACATTTTTTTCATTAGCAAAGTAATTTGAATCACCGGCTTTTAATACTAACTCGTTTGCTTTTAAATCTACTACCATGACTTTTGAATATTAATTAATTTGAATTTATTTTATCACATACTATGCCATTGTGCTTATGTATCTGTAAATCAGTAATTATGCTTTAAGATTGTGACTTTTGCACATTACTCGATTGTTCGATTATGGAACAATGTGTGTACGATTTCAAACAAGCTTAATGTATTTTAAAGACGATTGAATTTTCAAAATGATGCAAAAAAGCCTGAAGTTTTTTAATATTTCAGGCTTATTTATGTTAAATTATTGTTATTGAGCAATTAAGAAACATCATCGGAGTTGAATTTAAATCCTAAACGTTTGCCAGTTTTCATTCTATGGTATTCTACTTTCTCATTTAATTGTGCAACCGACGCAATTTTAACATTGTCATATGGCGGAACTAATAAGTCAAAGTCTATAGCATAATTAATAATTCTGAGTACAATATCTTTAAGGATTTCTTTAGTTAAAAGTGATTTGCCAAAATTATTATATAAATATTCTTGTTGTCGTTTTCCTTCTACAAAAAAATGTTTTTCTAAATTCACAAATATTCTTGTTATAAGGTAGCCTAAGTCATCTACCCTATTATATTTGAAAGAATCTGAAAGAAAGTTATATACATTAATTATACCACTAAAACTGTATAAAGAGTTATCTTTTACATATGCGAGTTTCCAAACATTATGGTCTCTGTCGAACTCAAAAATATTTGAGTGCATGCTAAAAATAAGTAAATCGCCAGCAACCTTTAATTCTATTTCGAACTGACTTCTTTCTTTATATTCAAATCCGACGCGAGGATCTTTAACATGTATTTCAGAATTAAACTCAGATGTAATTTCTTGTAAGATTTCTTTGAGTAAATTGAAAACTTCAAAGGTTTGGTCGTAAACCTTTTGTTTTACAAGTGATTTCATTTCAAGAGCTGTTAAGATTTGCTCCTTTTTGTCTTTTTCTGTCATAATTTAATTTGAATTAGAAATCTACCTTATTTAATATGCTTTTGCAAATATAACTCGTTTTTTAGAAGGTTTGCCGGAATATATGCACTTGCCATCTTCTTCTTTAGCATCCATAGGAATAACACGAATTGTTGCTTTTGTTTCTTCTTTTATTTTCTGTTCTGTTTCTGGTGTTCCATCCCAGTGTGCTAAAACAAATCCTCCCTTATTTTCGATAATATCCTTGAACTCATCATAGGTATCAACCTTAAATGTATTTTCTTCTCTAAATTTCAAAGCTTTCTTGAAAATATTCTTTTGAATATCTTCCAACAGATTTTCAATATAGTTTTCAATACCATCCTGAGATTTGATTTCCTTTTCTAAAGTATCTCTTCTGGCAATTTCTAATGTGTTATTTTCTATGTCGCGAGGTCCTATTGCGATTCGAACAGGAATCCCTTTAAGTTCGTATTCTGCAAATTTCCAACCAGGCTTGTGTGTATCGCGATTATCATATTTTACGGTAATTCCTTTGTCTTCTAACTTTTTCTTAATCAAGTTTACTTTTTCAGTAATCTGATTTAATTGATCTTCTCCTTTGTAAATAGGAATAATTACTACTTGAATAGGAGCTAATTTAGGCGGAAGAACTAAGCCTTTATCATCAGAATGAGCCATTACTAAAGCTCCCATTAAGCGTGTTGAAACGCCCCATGATGTTGCCCAAACATAATTAAGTTTTCCTTCTTTATCAGTAAATTTTACGTCAAAGGCTTTAGCAAAATTTTGACCGAGAAAATGAGATGTTCCGGCTTGCAATGCTTTACCATCTTGCATTAATGCTTCTATAGCATAAGTTTCAAGAGCTCCGGCAAAACGTTCATTTTCTGATTTATAGCCTCGAATAACAGGTATGCCCATCCAGTTCTCAGCAAAATCTGCATAAACATTAATCATTTTTTCTGTTTCTTCAATAGCTTCAAGTTTTGTTGCGTGTGCTGTATGCCCTTCTTGCCATAAAAATTCAGAAGTTCTTAAAAATAATCGGGTTCTCATTTCCCATCTAACAACGTTAGCCCACTGATTTACTAATATTGGTAAATCTCTATACGATTGAATCCAATTTTTGTATGTATTCCATATTATTGTTTCAGATGTAGGCCTTACAATTAATTCTTCTTCTAATTTTGCTTCAGGATCAACAACAATTTTGTTTGTTTTTTCATCATTTTTAAGCCTGTAATGAGTAACAACAGCACATTCTTTGGCAAATCCATCAACATGACTGGCTTCTTTTGAAAAAAAGGATTTTGGTATAAAAAGAGGAAAATATGCATTTAAATGTCCTGTGTCTTTAAACATTTTATCTAATGTTGCTTGTATTTTTTCCCAGATTGAAAAGCCATAAGGCTTTATTACCATTGCCCCACGTACTGCTGAGGTTTCAGCTAAATCTGCTTTTACTACTAAGTCGTTATACCATTGGGAGTAATTTTCTTTTCTTTTTGTTAGTGTTTTAGCCATACATGGTATGATTTTTGTTAGTTTTTTAATGGTTTTATAATAATTTTAGAGCTGCAAAAATAACGAAATTAATTATTAAAATATAACTAAACAGGAGGTTCATTATGAAAACAAAAATTTATTTTATCTTCTTCTTATCAACAGTGTTGGCCTCATGTTCATCATTACAACAAACTACTGTAAATGACGATATATATTATTCGCCTACTGATGAGTTGGTTGCAAGTAATGATGTTTATGCTAATCCAACTTACGATAAGAATCAGACAATTTTTAGTAAAAAATACGATAACGAGATATCGGATATTCTTGAAGATGAATCGAAAAGTGAAATAGATACTGTGATTTATGAAAATGAGGATGAATACGAAAATCCTTATGAAAGTATTATCGTTGATAGTTATGAGGAAGCATACCAACGAAGATTTGATGCAAAGAGAAGTCCTTATTACGGAATGAATAATTATTATAATATTTATTTTTCAGATGATTACTGGTATGCACAGGCATATTTTAACGATCCATTTTATAATGTGGTAATTGTTGGAGATCAAATCTGGGTTGAACCTTATTGGATGACTTCTTCATTTGGATATAGACATTCATGGTATAATTACGGTTATCCATATTACTATGGTTCATATTATTATCGACCTTATTATTATAATTACGGTTATCCATATTATAGTCCATATTACAGTTGTAGTCCTTATTATCCTTATTATAATAATGATAATTATGTTAGTTCTTCTTTTCATTCATACAGGCAAAGAACTTTGGCTGGAACATCCGGCACGCGTTCAGCTATTGGTAGAGCATCAAGAGATTTACCGGAATCATATGTTGGTAGAGATATTAGATCAACAAGCACTGTGAAATCAGGAGTAGACAGGCAATCTGCTCGTACAGAAAGATCCGGTGAGGTAAGAACAACAACCAGAACAGGAGAAAATAATTTTGCCGGTGAAACAATCAGGGTTCGTGAAACAAATAGAGAAAGAACAGGAACAAGCGTAAGAACAACCAATAGACAGGGACAATCAGGAGTAGCTTCCACAAGCAATAGAAATTATACAAGACCTCAACAAGCTACACGTTCTACCTATAATAGTCCTACGCGTTCTGCTACTCGCTATAACAGACCTGAGAGTACAAATGTAAGTTCAGGAAGGAGTTATTCAGGTGTATCAAGAACATCTACATCTTCACCAAACCGATCAAGTACAACAAGAACGGGTAGTTCATATACACCAAGTAGATCAAGCGGATCGTCAGGAAGTTCGGGTTCAGTTAGGAGTTCTGGATCGTCAACTAGATCTTCAGGTAGTTCTGGTTCAGTTAGAAGTTCCGGGTCTTCATCACGAAGTTCAGGATCTTCTTCATCAGGAAGCTCAGGCTCAAGTAGGAGTTCTTCAGGAAGTAGTAGTGGAAGTAGTAGAGGAGGTAGGAGATAGTAAATCATAATTCTATTTGTACAACTAATAAAGAAAGTAATATGAAAAAGATATTTTTAATTTTTATAATTGGGTTAATTGCAAACACCTTATTATATTCTCAGTCTGTTTATGTTGATAATGCTTTAAAATTTTCATTTAATGATTATGGTGGAACTGCACGTTTTATAGGAATGGGGGGCGCATTTGGCGCATTAGGAGGTGATTTTTCTTCAATAGCAATAAATCCTGCCGGATTAGGTGTATACAAGAGATCTGAATTAGTATTTTCTCCGGGGATGAGTTATAATACGAATTCGTCAACTTATATTAATAATACAATTGATGATAATGGATATGCTATTAATTTAAATAATATGGGGCTTGTATCTTCGTATGATTTAGAAAATTCTGACACAAGATGGGTTAATTTTAATATTGGTGTAGGATTTAACCGAACAACAGATTTAAATAATAATATACAATTCCAGGGAGTTAATAATACATCTTTAATGGAAATTTTTGTGAGTAACGCTAATGCTACAACAACTAATCCTTATGATTTAGATGGGATGTATGAGTTTCTAATTTGGGATGCATATATAATGGATCTTGATACTAATGTTATTCCAAATGAATTTTATAGTGAAATTACAGATGAAATATTTAACGATCCTGCTAATTTTGAAATTAATCAACGAAAAATAATTCAAACAGAAGGTTCTATAACCGAATTCAGTTTTTCTTTTGGAGGTAATTATGCACATAAATTATATGTTGGAGCGAGTATCGGGATAACGCGATTAAGATATGAACAATATGCATCGCATTACGAGAGTGAAACTTCTGGTTTGCAAATTCCTTTTATAAATGCATTCGATTTCAAGGAAAATTCAACAACCAGAGGTACAGGTTTTATATTTAAATTCGGAGCAATTTATAAACCTATAGAATCCCTTAGGCTTGGAGCTTCCTTGCATTTACCAACATTTTATGATTTAGATCAAAAGTTCTATAATTCAGCAACTGGATATTTCGATAGTGGCACTTCTGAATATTCAAGATCACCGGTGCAAACATACAGATATAGTTTAAATACACCTCTTAGAGCTGTCGGTAGTGTAGGATTTCAGATAGGAAAAATTGCATTAATTGATGTGGATTATGAGTATGTTGATTATTCCACAATGAAATTAGATGACAGGGATAATAGCCTGGGTGTTATTGAAGACAATAATGATATTAAATCGATATTTCAAGAAGCTCACAATATAAGAGCAGGTGCTGAATTCAGGCATGGTCCACTTTATTTTAGAGCAGGAGGAAGATACTCTACAAGTCCATATGCAGATATTGAAGGTGCTCTGAATCCTGATTATGAAAAAATTACCTTATCGGGAGGATTAGGTTACAGAGAAAAACACTTTTTTGTCGATTTTGCATTTGCACAAACAACTTATAATTATAAAATGATTGCTTATGATTTGAGTCCTTATTATACCGACTTCGACTTCTCTGATAATGAAAAGGCATCCATTGATCATAAACTAAATAATTTTATTTTAACTTTTGGAATTAAATTTTAATTTGGGATTACAATTTTAGGTTAGGTTTTTACATTAAGACTGTTCATCTATTATCTTTGAACAGTCTTTTTTTATTATCATTTTTGGTGTAAAATTGTATATTTATGTATTTTAATATTTAATGCTAAAATTCTTTGAGTATTAGTAGTTAAATATATATTTTCGTATCCTGTAAATTAGCAAGTGATTATCTTTTAAATCACTTCTATAAGTAAAACAAATATTATGAGTGCTAAAGATCTACAAAACTCTGACTCTGTTCAAGATGAACAGCTAAATGAAAATTCTGAATTGAATGAAAATAATGAGATTGCAAATTCAGAAAAGGAAAAAATAAAAAAAGAAGAACCTGAAACTTCAGAAAAGAAAGAATCAAATAAATTAACTGAGGAGGAATCTAAAAACGTAGATTCTACAGAGGATGATTCAAATGAGGAAATTAAAGATCAGAAAGATGATAACTCTGAAACTTCAGAAAAGGAAGAATCAAGTGAATTAACTGAAGATAAATCTAACAATGTAGATTCGATAGAGGATGATTTAAATGGGGAAATTAAAGAGCAGAAAAATGATGACTCAGAAGATGTAGAAGTGGAAGTTGAACCTGCCAGCACGTCTGCCGACAAGGCAGATTCTACAGGCGGGGAAGAAAAAATCGAGATTGATTATACAAAATTAAGCAGGGAAGATTTAGTTAAGGAACTAAATAATATTATAGATAAGGACTCAATTAATGAGATACGTAGAGAGGTTGAAGCAATAAAAGCTAGTTTTTATAAAAAACAAAAAGTTTTAAATGAGAAAAAACGCAAAGAGTTTTTAGCTGAAGGTGGTGATATTGAGGATTTTGCTCCAGTAGAAGATCCTCTTGAAACAGAACTAAAAGAATTATTTAAAAGATATAGAAGGTTTAAAGCTGACTATAACCGACAACTTGAGAAAGTTAAAGATGTAAACTTAGAAAAGAAGTACGAAATTATTGAGGTACTTAAGGAATTAGTGAACAAGGATGAGTCAATTGGAGATACATTTAAAGAGTTTAGGGAGTTACAAAAACTCTGGAAAGATATAGGACAGGTTCCTCAACAAAAATTAAAAGACCTTTGGAATACTTATCATCATCATGTTGAAAAGTTCTATGATTATGTAAATATAAATAAAGAACTTCGTGATTTGGATCTCAAGAAAAATCTTGAAATTAAAACAGTATTATGTGAAAAATCTGAAAAGTTAATTGAAGAAACATCTGTAGTTACTGCTTTTAAAACTTTACAAAAATTCCATAATCAATGGAGAGAGATAGGTCCTGTTCCCAATGATCAAAAAGATATATTATGGGAACGATTTAAAGAAGCAACAAGAATAATAAATAAACGGCATCAGGATTATTTTAAAAATTTGAAAGACGAACAAAAAAGTAATCTTGAGAAGAAAGAAAAATTATGCGAGCAAGCAGAGGAAGTATCAGAAAAGGAATTGAGTTTTCATAAAGACTGGACAGATCAAACTAAGTCAATAATTGAATTGCAAAAAGTATGGCGTACAATAGGTTTTGCACCTAAAAAAGATAATAATAAAATTTATGCACGTTTTAGAAATGCATGTGATAAGTTTTTTGGTAAGAAACGTGAATTTTATGCTCAGAATAAGGAGCAGCAAGATGAAAATCTTAATAAGAAAATAGAGCTTTGCGAAAAAGTTGAGTTATTAAAAGATAGTACAGATTGGAAAAAAACAACGAAAGATTTAATAAATTTACAAAAAGAGTGGAAGGAAATTGGACCGGTATCAAGAAAACAATCTGATAAAGTTTGGAAGAGATTCCGTGCAGCTTGCGATCATTTTTTTAATAGTAAATCGGAATATTATGTCAATATTGAACAAGAGTTTGAGAAGAATCTGAAATTGAAACAAGAAATTATTGAAAAAGTTAAGAATTATCAGTTTGTTAATGATGTAAATGTAAATTCTGCTGCGCTCAAAAAATTTCAGGAAGATTTCACTGAAGTAGGTTTTGTGCCTTACAAAATGAAAGATAAAATTCAGAACACGTTTAGAGAGGAGCTAAATAAACAGTTTGACAAGTTGAAGGTTGATGATAGCGAAAAGAATTTGTTAAAATTTCAAAATAGGTTAGAAACACTTCAGCATAAGCCAAAATCTTCAAATAAGATTAAATATGAACGTGATAAGTTTTTTAATAAAATTAGTAAACTTGAAAATAATATATCCTTGTGGGAAAATAATATAGGATTTTTCTCTGCAGGTTCTGATGAAGCAAAAGAAATGCTGAAAGAATACCATGCAAAGATTGAAAGTGCGCATAAGGAAATTATTTTGTTAAAAGAAAAAATCAGAATGATTGATCGTACAGATTCAGAGTAATAGAATTTTGGTTTAATATTAAAAAAATAAAAGTTTTGATTACTACAAAATATATATTTGTTACAGGAGGAGTTACTTCTTCCTTAGGTAAAGGAATTATTTCAGCTTCATTAGCTAAATTATTGCAAGCACGAGGGTATTCTGTAACAATTCAAAAATTTGATCCATATATAAATGTTGATCCGGGAACACTAAATCCGTATGAACATGGTGAGTGTTATGTAACTGAAGATGGAGCAGAAACTGATCTTGATTTAGGTCATTACGAGAGGTTTATAAATCTTCCTACTTCGCAGGCAAATAATGTAACAACAGGTAGAATATATCAAACGGTTATTAATAAGGAGCGCCGTGGGGATTATCTTGGCAAAACGGTTCAGGTAATTCCTCATATTACCGATGAAATTAAAAGAAATATTAAGCTGCTTGGGAAAAAAAATAATTACGATGTAGTAATAACTGAAATTGGAGGAACAGTAGGTGATATAGAATCATTACCATATATTGAAGCAGTTCGTCAGTTAAAGTGGGAACTGGGGTCCCAAAATAGTTTAGTTGTGCATTTAACATTAGTTCCATATTTAGCTGCATCAGGCGAATTAAAAACAAAACCTACCCAACATTCTGTTAAGGTTATGTTGGAGAATGGTGTTCAGCCGGATGTATTGGTTTTAAGAACCGAGCATCCTCTAAATATTGATATCAGAAAGAAAGTAGCCCTTTTCTGTAATGTTAATATTGAATCGGTAATTGAATCGATTGATGTATCTACTATTTATGAAGTTCCACTTTTAATGAAAGAAGAGAAACTGGATATTACAGTTCTTAAAAAATTAAACTTGCCTGAAAACGAGGAACCTAAGCTGGAAAAGTGGAGGCAATTTATTAATAAGCTTAAAAATCCTAAAAAGGAAATAACTGTTGGTTTAATTGGTAAGTATATTGAATTGCCCGATTCATATAAGTCTATTATGGAGTCGTTGATTCATGCTGGTTCGGTAAATCAATGTAAAGTAAATGTAGAGTGCATTCATTCAGAAAAAATTACTGATGCAAATGTAGCTGAGAAATTAAAAGAAGTACAAGGTATTATTGTTGCTCCCGGGTTTGGTCAACGTGGTATTGAAGGAAAAATTATAGCTGCAAAATATGTTCGGGAAAATAATGTTCCTTTTTTAGGAATTTGTCTGGGAATGCAATGTGCTGTGATTGAATTTGCAAGAAATGTACTCGGATTAAAAGATGCAGATTCAACAGAAATGAGTAAAACAACTACAAATCCGGTTATTGATTTAATGGAGGAGCAAAAAGGAGTTACAGAAAAAGGTGGCACAATGAGATTAGGTGCTTATCCTTGCGATATAAAAAAGGGGAGCAAAGTATTTGAAGTTTATAATCAGGAACAGATTCAGGAAAGACACAGGCATCGATATGAATTTAATAATGCTTATCTCGATAAATTTGAAAAAGCAGGGATGAAACCTGTAGGATATAACCCGGATACAGGATTGGTGGAAATAATGGAAATGCCGGAACACAGATGGTTTATTGGAGTCCAGTTTCATCCTGAATATAAGAGTACGGTGGTTAACCCACATCCATTATTTGTAAATTTTGTAAAAGAAATTTGTAAAGAATAATTAAAAGAAACTAATATAACAGCACGTTAACTTGCTTAATATGCTTAATAAAAAATTAAAAGAGAAAGAATAAAATGGATAGGAATTCGATTATTGGAATCATTATAATTGCAGGTATTTTAATTCTTTGGACAACTTTGAATAAGCCATCTGAAGAAGAGATTGAAGCTGCAAAATATAAAAGAGACTCATTAGAGCTGGTTCATCAGCAACAAATAATTGAGCAGGAAAAAGTACAAGCTACGCAAATTCAAAATACGCAAATTGAAGTTGCAACTGAAGCCTCTGTTGATGAAAGTCAGTTAAAAAGCATGTATGGTAGTTTTGCAACAGCCGGTGCTGGTACTCAAGAGTATATTACTCTTGAAAATGAACTATTAAAAATAAAAGTCAGTAATAAAGGAGGTAGAATATATTCTGTAGAGTTAAAAGAGTATAAAACTTATTCACAAGAGTCTCTTAAATTATTTGATGGCGACTCAACAGTTTTTGGACTGAATTTCTTTTCAGAAAACCGAAGTATTATTACAAATGACTTGTTTTTTGTGCCTTCTGAGGTATCGAAAAATTCAGTCAAAATGCGATTGTTTGCCGGTGATAACAGGTATATTGAGTATGTTTATACTTTGAATCCTGAAAGTTATATGGTCGATTTTGACATAAACTTTGTTGGGATTAACGAAGTTATTGCAAGTAACATAAATGTTATCGACTTAAAGTGGGCATTATATTCACCACAGCAAGAGAAAGGGGCAAAAAATGAAAGTATGTATACTACCCTTGGTTATAAATATTACCAGGACGAAGTAAAAACTTTAACCTCAAGAAGTAAAGATGAGAATAGAGAAGAATTAAACACTAAACTGAGATGGATATCATTTCAACAGCAGTTCTTTTCTTCAATTTTAGTGGCTGATAATTATTTTTCTAATGCGATTATAGAATTTAACAACTTAGAAAATTCTTCAAAGCATCTAAAGTATTTTAAATCAACTATTGGGATACCATTTGAATATGCTCCAAAATCTACTGTTCCATTATCATTTTATTTTGGCCCAAATCATTATACAACTTTAAAGAAACAGAATCTTGGATTTGAACAAATTATTCCGCTTGGATGGGGAATTTTTGGTTGGATAAACAGATTTATTATTATTCCTGTATTTAACTTCTTAGATAACTTTATTACAAATTACGGCCTTATCATCTTAATATTAACCATAATGATTAAGGTAGCATTATTCCCTCTAACATATAAGTCTTACTTGTCAACAGCTAAAATGCGTGTTCTTAAACCGGAAATTGATGAGATAAGTAAGAAGTTTCCGAAGAAAGAAGATGCTATGAAAAAGCAGCAAGCTACTATGGCTATGTATAAGAAAGTTGGAGTAAGCCCAATGGGAGGTTGTATTCCAATGTTAATACAGATGCCTATTTTATTTGCTATGTTCAAGTTTTTTCCTACATCATTTGAGTTAAGACAGAAAGCATTCCTGTGGGCTGATGATTTATCATCATATGATTCAATTCTATCGTGGGATTTTGATATCCCACTAATTAGTAGTTTTTATGGTAATCACATAAGTTTATTTACCATTTTAATGGCTGTAGCTTTAGTTTTTTCATCAAGACTAAATACGGGTCAAATGAACGATACAAACCAACAAATGCCGGGCATGAAATTTATGATGACGTATATGATGCCTGTGATGATGTTGGTTTTCTTTAATAATTATTCGGCAGGATTGAGCTATTATTACTTCTTATCTAATGTAATAACATTAGGCCAGACTGTATTTATAAGACGTTTTGTTGATGATGAAGCGATTTTGAAAAAACTACACGAAAACAAGAAGAAAGTGGTCAAAAAGTCCAAATGGCAAGAACGGCTGGAAGCGGCTGCAAAACAAAAAGGTTATAAATCGCCAAAAAAGAAATAAATTATTGAAAATAATTAGAGGGTTGGATTTTAAAATTCAACCTTTTTTTTAAATTTTTATTTTTCAACAGGCCAATGTCAATAAGTTAAGGCTGAAAGCCTTTAATGTATATGCACAGGGCAATTGCCCTGTGTTGTTGTACATGTTCAAGTTTAGCCCTGAAAGGGCGTCATGTAAAAACATTTCGTCCTTTCAAGACTTTTTTCCTTTCATTATTAATCATAGGGCGTTACCCTATGCTAGTACACATCGTCCTTTCAGGACTAAAACCCTTAACTTATTGACATTGGTCGACAGGCAGGCGGAACTCGAATGCCGAATTTACTAATATTTTTGATAATGAGATTTAAAAAGAGCTTGGAGTTAACCTTCTTTCATTTGTTCCATTTCCAGTTGTAATTGAGCCATTTTTATTGCTGTTATTGCAGCTTCATCTCCTTTATTACCATGCTTGCCTCCTGCACGATCCATAGCTTGCTGTTGGTTATTGGTTGTTAAAACACCAAAAACAAACGGAATATTATAATTCATATTTAATTCTGTTATACCGTGTGTTACACTTTGGCATACAAAATCAAAATGACGGGTTTCGCCTTGGATAACACAACCTAAACAAATAATAGTATCCAGGTCGGCGTATTCCGCCATAAATTGAGCCCCCAATGTAAGTTCAACACTACCGGGAACATATTTCTTTAATATGTTTTCTTCTTTAGCTCCATGCTTAAGTAATGTTTCAAAAGCTCCTTTTAGTAATGCATCAGTAATTTCTCTGTTCCATTCAGCAGTTACAATACCAAATTTCATTTTACTTGCTGATGGTACCGATTTTATATCGTAGTCGGATAAGTTTTTTAGATTAGTTGCCATGATCTATGATATTATAAAGTTTTATCAAAGTTAAGTTATACAAATAAAAAAATCCTGATAAATCAGGATTTTAATTTTAGTAATAAATATATTTTTTATTCCTGTATTAATATTTCAACCTGAGCCATATATTTTGAAACCTGACGACCTTCCGATGTGTTTGGAAAATCTTTTTCGATTCTTTTATAGGTTTCTAATGCTTTTTTGTAATCACCATTTTGTTTGTGTACAAAAGCAACTTTCATTAGAAATATTGGCGTTGTAAAATTATTATCTGATGTATTTACTGCTTTATTGTAAAATACCAAAGCATCACCAGTATTATCAAGTTCCATATAGGCATCTCCAATAGCTCCAAAAGCAACAGGAGCAATCATTTTATCATCTGACTCAAACTGCTTTAGATACTCAATAGCATTTTCGTATTGACCTAAATGTAAGTAACTAACGCCACTGTAATAGTAAGCTAAGTTTGCAGATTTTGTTATACTATATTCCTCGATTATATCAAGAAAACCAAGATAGTTACCATCACCATTTAAAGCTAGATTGAATGAATCACGAGCAAAATATTGCTCGGCCATCCAAATTTGTGATTTTGCTTCATTCTCTTTTGGTGTCATTACAAAGCGTTTGTACCCTAAATATCCACCAACAATTATTATTATAGCTAATACAATAATTGTTAAACTTTTCTGATTTTCCTCAATGTACTGCTCTGTTTTACTTAAAGCATTCTCAACAGACTCAAACTGATCTTGATGTGTTTCTTTCTTTTTACTAATCATCGTTAATATATTATTAAAATATTATGCTTAAAACATTTGAATCGCAAATGTAATTCTTTTGAGTAATTTTTAAAATATTTTGTTTATAAAAATTGATATTTATTGATATGATCGTTTTTAATTTAATAGAATATTAAGAATCTTTGTATAATAATACGTAAACAAGATGTACCTGCAGAAATTATCATTGATAAATTTTAAAAATTATGGTCAAACAGAGATAAGTTTTTCTCCAAAAATGAATTGTTTTATTGGACAAAATGGAGCTGGAAAAACAAACTTGTTAGATGCTATTTATTATTTATCGATGTGTAAAAGTTATCTTAATCCTATAGATAGCCAGAATGTAAAATATGATGAAGAGTTTTTTGTTATACAAGGTGATTATCTGTTAAAAGATAAACACGAAAATATTTATTGCGGTTTAAAAAAGAATAAGAAAAAACAGTTTAAAAGAAATAAAAAAGAATATCAAAAACTTTCTGATCATATTGGTTTACTGCCTATTGTTATGATTTCTCCTCTTGATAATAGTTTAATTTTGGAAGGTAGCGATGAACGTCGAAAGTTTATGGATAGTGTTATTTCACAGTATGATAAAGAGTATCTCGATAATTTAATACGTTATAACAGGGCATTAGCTCAGCGAAATAAATTACTTAAAGATTTTTATCAAACCAGAACTTTCGAAGCAGATAGTATTGATATCTGGGATGAACAATTAATAGTATTAGGAGAGAAAATACATTTTGAACGCGTTAAATTTGTTGAAGAACTAATCCCCATCTTTCAGGATTATTATTCACGTATTTCAGGTAATAATGAACAAGTACAACTTGTTTACGATTCGCAACTTTACGAAGGTGAATTTAGACAGATACTAAAAAATGCTATCGAAAAAGACCGCATTGTGCAACACACAACAGTTGGTATACATAAAGATGATCTTATATTAACACTTGAAAAATATCCTATTAAAAAAGCCGGTTCGCAAGGGCAACAAAAAACTTACCTGGTTTCATTAAAAATGGCTCAATTTGATTTTATTAAACAAATTAGTGGTTTAAAACCTATTTTGTTATTAGATGATGTATTTGACAAATTTGATAGAAATAGGGTTCGTCAAATTATAGAACTGGTTGCTGAAAATCATTTTGGTCAGATATTTATTACCGACACCAGTCAGGACAGGCTCGAAACCATGTTGAAAGAAATAAATATTCCACATAGTTTATTTACTATTGAGTCAGAAGGGAGCATTAAAATAAATAAAGCCGATTAATTGAACTTAACATGAGGAAAAAAAACACTCAGAAAATAGATGAAGTTGTTAAAGAGTATTTAAAAGCTTTTAAAATTGATGATAAGCTTAAAGAAGTTAGGTTAATAAAATCATGGGAAGAAGTTGTTGGAAAAACTATCGCCCGGTCTACAAGTAATATCTATATAAAAAACCGCAAATTATTTGTTAAATTAAATTCGTCGGTAATTCGCAATGAACTTTTTATGCTTCGTGAAGGATTGAAGAAAGCTTTAAATGATAAAGCCGGCGAAGAAATTATTGATGAAATTATTCTAAAATAATATAATTTTATTGAATATCCGCTTTTATACCAATGTAGACTAATAAATACTCTGTCATTCCGCACTTGATGCGGAATCTCCTTGTTAATTAATAGATTCCTGTTTTCGCAGGAATGACAAGTCTTATAGGAATTATTAGGTATATTACCGGACATTCATATAATTTCATACTTACTTCAGGTATATAAAATACTTTAAAGGGCAGAACAGGATTTAAGAAAATAAAAAAAATCCGACTCATGAAATTTTTGAGTCGGACAATATCATTATCTATATTTTATTTTACCTGATGCTTTCTATATATTCGTTTAATTCTTCAATAGTAAGTTCATATTCAAATGCATCATTCACCTTACAATAATTATTTTGATCATAAGTATACTTATATGCATATTTTGCAAAATCGAGTTTTGAATCTTCATATTCAAAAAGTTGCATAATTTGTTTTACTTGCGAAGCTAATAAACAATTTGCTTTTGCAATCTGTTTTGCAATTTGTAATTTGCTATCCTCGAAAGTTTTTGATGCAATAGATTGTTTTGCCTCATTAAAATCACTGTCTGTCATCGGGTAATTGCAACCTGTTTGTCCATTATATCCGGAAAGTTGATTTGTTTCCGAATAAGATGATTCTCCGGACTGTCCTGAAGATGAAGTTGTAGTTGATGTAGTAGTTGTTGTAGATGAATATGTTGAGGCTACTGTACCCGAAGAACCTTCAGAAACATTGGCATTTACATTTATGCTTAAACTTGCACTTTTGTCGCCTACGCTCACGTTCATATTTATATTCTCGCCAACTGGTTGTGCTTGTCCTGTACCACTTGTAGTTATTGTCGTTGATTCTGTAACAGTTGTGGATGAAGATATACCCGGCTCACTTGTGGTTTGCACAGTATGTATTGAAGAAGCCTGATTATTTTCTATCGATTGACCTGTCGATGATATTGGGTTTTCTCCCTGATACCTGAGTATGTATACATTGCCGGACTTTTGTTTTATCATTGTAGTAGTTTCCATTCCGGCATTCAAAGAAATACCTTTTTTAATTTCGCCAATGCTTACATCATTAAAAATAATATTAAGTTTATAATAACCGGGAGCTAAATCGGTTAATTTAATATACTTTGATGGTTCAATATTTTGTTCTGCTCCATTAAGGCTTAAAGTAAATTTTTCACCGTCTTCTGAGAATACTACCAGATTTGATTTTTGCCCCAAAACGGCTAATATAGACAATAAAAAAACTGTAGTAAAAATTAATTGTTTCATATGTGAATGCTTTTAGGTTAATAAAAATTATTGCAGTTATAATAAATATTATAATCTTATTTTCCGGCCAAAGATAAAAAAAGATTTATGTTTTATATAAAAATATTTAGCCTCTTTCCTTTAAAACTCAAAACCTTGAACCTGTCACAATGGATATTGTAAAGACGCAATACATTGCGTCTCTAATTAATATCGTTCCCTTTGATTAAAAAAGAAATCGGCTTCGCGTTTTGCATTTTCAGAAGAATCTGCTCCATGAACAGCATTTTTTTGTAGCGATTCGGCGAACCGTTTTCGAATTGTTCCTTCTTCGGCCATACTTGGATTTGTATTTCCAATTAATTTACGAAAATCTTCAATAGCATTTTCCTTTTCCAGCAATAAAGCTATAATTGATCCTGAGCTCATAAATTCACACAGACTGTCATAAAATTCTTTTCCCCTGTGCATTTCATAAAACCGTTCCGCTTCTTCTTTTGTCAATTGTGTGGATCTAATGGCCGAAATCCTGAAATCAGCCTGGTTAATCATGGCTAAAATTGGTCCAACATGATTTTTCCTGCAAGCCGACGGCTTAATCATTGCGAATGTATATCCTAAAGGCATAATATAAGGTTTTATTGATTGGTACTCCAACATTTAATGGAACACACAAAACTATTATTAATTTGTTATATTTTAGTATGGATGACTGGAATGATGGGATATTGGATGATTAGCAAAACGTTACTACAACATTCCTTTCTTCCATTTTTCCAGTTTTTCTTTGTTATTAATATTTGATTAATCTTATTTATCTATTTTAATAATGACAGAACTATTAGACTAAATTATAAATTTTTTTGTATTAACTTAAATTCTGAACGGATTATTTTATCTTTGATTTTTTAGAAATCATAATTTAAAGATATAATTATATTGAAATCAATCTCAGAAAAAAGTATAAACGAGTTAAAAAACTTAATTGTTCATACTCAAAAACCATTAATTATTACACATTATAATCCTGATGGCGATGCTATGGGTTCTTCTCTTGCTTTTTATCATTATCTGGTAAAAAAAGACAAGGAGCCTATAATAATAACACCTAACGATTATCCGGATTTTTTGCATTGGTTGCCAGGAAATGATAAAGTTATTGTTTATAAACGGAATAGTGGCACTGTACTAAATGCGATAAAAGAAGCTGATGCAATATTTGCACTTGATTTCAATGATCCTGCCAGAACTGAAGGTTTGGAAAAATATTTAGCGGAAGTGCCGGGTAAAAAGGTGCTTATAGATCATCATCCTGAACCGGAAGATTTTGCCGATATAGTTATTTCAGACACTCAATATAGTTCAACAGCTGAAATGATTTATCATGTAATTGAAAGTCTGGGCGATTTAGAACTAATTGATAATACAATAGCAGAATGCTTATATACAGGAATAATGACCGATACAGGGTCGTTTAATTACAATTCATCTAATCCGTATACATATATTGTTGTTTCAAAATTAATTGATTTAGGAATTAACAAAGACAAGATTCATGGGAATATTTATGATAACTATTCCGCTGATCGTATGCGTTTGTTAGGTTACTGCCTGAACAAAAAAATGGAAGTGTTTCCTGAATATCATACCGCATTTATTGCAATAACAAAAGAGGAATTAAAAGATTTCAATTTTGCCCCTGGCGATTCTGAAGGATTTGTAAATTATCCTCTTTCTATAAAAGGCATTCGATTTACAGCTATTTTTATTGAGAAAGATAAACAGGTAAAAATTTCATTCAGATCAAAAGGAGAGTTTCCGGCAAATAAATTTGCCGAAAATCATTTTAATGGAGGTGGGCATAAAAATGCTTCAGGAGGTTATTCTAACGATTCGTATGAGGATACATTAAAAAAGTTTAGAGGATTGTTGCCAAAATATATAAATGAGCTTAAGGATGGTATGTAAGCAATTTATAAAGAGAAGTATTATTTTGATCTTTATTATAATTTTCTTTTCTTGTAATAAAGAAAAGAAGACAGAGAACAGGGCGGTAATAAAACATTCTAAGGAGTCGCTGGAAGAGGTCAATAAATTGCTTGTCGATAAGGATGCCGAGTTAATTAAAAGTTATGTTGATAGAAGAGGTTGGAAGATGGAGCATACTGAATCAGGCCTTTGGTATATGATTTATGAAAATGGCTCCGGTTCTGATATTAAAAAGGGAGATTTTATTACTTTTAATTATGAGGTTTGGTTATTAAACGGGACACTTTGTTATTCGTCTGATAAGTTAGGAGCCAAAAGTTTTGTTGTTGGTAAAGGAGGAGTAGAATCAGGATTGGAAGAAGGGGTGTTGATGCTAAAATCAGGAAGTAAGGCAAGATTTATTTTACCACCACATTTAGCTCATGGATTAATTGGCGATGAAGATAGAATTCCGGCTCGTGCAACTATTATTTACGATATTGAGATATTAAAAATTGAAGAATAAATATTTAAACCAATGATTAAAAGAACCTACTTAGTATTTATTATTATTGCTCTGACGTTAAATTCTTGTAACTATTTTTCTAAATATCCAGGTTACAATAAAACAAAATCAGGAATATATTATAAGCTTATAAAGTTTGGTGAAAGTACAGAAAAAGCTAAGTCTGGCGATTATATGACTGTCGATATATCATATCAGACCATTGGCGATTCAATATTTTTCGAAGGGCGGAGAAAACTTCAAATTACAGAACCTACATTCGCGGGTGCTATTGATGAATGCTTTTTAATGTTAGCTGAAGATGAAATGGCATCGTTTATTATTTCGGCAAACGATTTTTTCACTAAAACATTAGAAACTACGCTTCCTGCTTTTATCCATGAACAAGATCCTATGATCGTTGATATTGATGTGATTGATATTCAAACAGAAGAGGAATATTTTATGGAGAAAGAAGCATTTTTGCATTGGATTGAAGATTTTGGTGATTATGAAAAAGTTATTTTAAGACAATATATCGATCAGCAAAAAGTTGATATTGGAGCAACAGAATCAGGTCTTTATCATATTATATTAGAAGAAGGAAGTGGTGAGAAAGTTTTTATTGGTGATACTGTAACAGTGCATTATGAGGGTAAATTTTTGAATGGTAAATTCTTCGACTCAACAAAAAGAAGAAATTCTCCTTTCCAGTTTGTATATGGCAGAAAATGGCAGGTTATTGAAGGAATGGAAGAAGCTATTGGTAGAATGGTCGAAGGAGAAAAGGCGCTATTTATTATTCCATCTCAAATTGGATTTGGCGAAACAGGTTCATCAACAGGAATTATTCCACCTTATACATCTACCTTATTTGAGGTGGAACTTATTGAGGTAATTCCGGGTTCAAGAGAAAAAGACTTAGATTTAAATAAGTATGATTAATGGTTTGTGGTTTAGGGTTCAAAGTTCAAAGTAAAGTTAACCGGTAACTGCCTGCTAATTTCAATTGCCAAATAACTGCACTGCCACCTGCCAAGTGCGAACTGTAAAGTACAACTGTTAACAGAATGGTAAACTGTTACTTATAGAACTAACGTTAATAGTAAGTATATTTGTATTTGTACTGAATTCGATATCGATAAAGGGCGTAATAAACTTCAACCTTCTCTAAAACACTTTTTTCATTATAAAAATAAGTTTTCTTGGAGTTTTCTGTCGGATGGTCATCGTACCATTCTTCTTCAATTAAATTGCCTTTTGAATCGTATTTATATAAATTATTTACAAAGATATTCCCTTTGGGTTCTTCTTTAATGACTTTAACTAAGTTGCCTTTGCTATTGTACTGGTATTCTTCTTTATAGATGAAATTTTTGAGCACATATTTGATTTTTTCTTTAACCAGTTTTCCATCAAATTTATATAAATATTGTACCTTAACTTTATCGTCAAGGTCGTATTCAACGCTTTCTATTATATTGTTATTATTATCATACTTATTGATTATTTTCCCAATTCTATTTGATTTTTCATCAAAAATAGAAATGGTGCAAACATTTCCTTTATAGTTAAAGATTCTTTTATGTTCAACATTTCCATATATGTCAGATCTGATTATTTCGGCAAGTTTGTTATTTTTATAATTGTATTTAATAATTTGATAATCGGTACCATTGTATCTTTCTTCTCTTATCTTTCGTGTTGAATTATCATAAGTAATATTTTGTTTAAACATTACTTTAGTTTCATCACCTTTGTAATTTACATATTCAACTTTATTTTCGTTATCATCGTATTTATAACTTAATTTCTGGTCAACACTACCTGACTGATAATATATTTCTTCAATTACATTACCATTAAGATCAAATTTCTTCGTGTAATTTTTATAACCACTTCTTTTGGGCTTACCTTTTTCATATTTATGATTCCATTGAACCTGAGTTTGAATATGGTTTTTAGAAATGTTCTCTTTCCAATTCTTCTCGCCTGGTAATTGACCAAATAAAATCTCAACAGAAAAGATAAGTAGCGTAAAAATAATAATGTTTTTCATTTTTAAATTTCAGAGTTTTCTTAGAATATGAATTTATTTCAAAGTTACTAAATAAAACAATATCTTATAAATTTATGATTTTCATTCAAAAATCATACATATTTTCTTTTAACGGTCAATATTTAAAATTGTTCTAATTAAAACTGTTTTTGTGTAAATAATATGTAAAAAGTTGACTTGTAATAAGTATTGTTATAACTTACTTAATTAAATAATTGAAATGTAATCTGTTAGCTTTGCTTGAAAATTCGACCAGGCTTACTCTCTCCGCTTTATAGCAAGTACCATTCGTTAATTAATTTAAAATTATCTGTCATGAAAATTTTTTTACTTAGTATTTTAGTTCTTTTTGTTTTACCAATCCAATTTTTTGCTCAATCTCCTGATGCATTTAACTATCAGGCTGTAATTCGTGATAATATTGGTGAATTATTAATTAACCAGGATATTAGTCTCAAAATTAGTATTCTGGAAGGTAGTACCACAGGAGATGTTATATTTTCTGAAGTTCATTCAGAAACTACAAATGATTATGGAATTGTTAATATAGAAATTGGCAGTGTTTCAGGAGATTTTAGTTCAGTTAGTTGGGAATCAGGTGATAAATTTTTAAAAATTGAAATTGATGAATCAGGAGGAAGCACTTATACTGAATTAGGAGTGGTTCAGCTTTTATCGGTTCCTTATGCCTTATATGCAAATTCAGCAAGTAATCTTGGAGACGAAAATGTTTATTCACCTGCAACAGATACATTATTTGTAGTTAAAGATCACGATGGCAATGTTGTATTTGC
>JAIORB010000149.1 GCA_021108325.1 Bacteroidales bacterium
CCCAAACTGCGAATGAATAAATAAACCAGGCAAATCGTTGCGAGAAATTTTTGCCGGCAATTATTCCTACGGAAAGCAACATAAAAAGAGAAGCTAACTCTCTGATTAATTCGGTTATGGCAATATAGTTGTCTAATGGTATAAGTGGAAAATTAAATCCTTCAGGATAATATAAAGCTCTTAAATATACAACAACAGCACCTTCGAATATTCCCATTGTAATGGCAAATATTGTTACCCAGAATAAAGTTTTATGTTTTATAAATTTCATAGCAGATTGTAAATTTTGTTAACATTTCGGGATTACAAGTTACGAGACAAAAGATAATTAGTCAAGATATATTTTAATGAACGTAAGTGTAAATTACTAAATTGCCAGTTAAAATATTAATTTTGCAGAGTTTTAAACAGATCAAAAAAAATAGAAGTGCTTTATCCTGAAAATTTTGAACAAAAAATAGGTTTCGATAAAATTCGGGAGATGCTTAAAGGAGGTTGTTTAAGTGATCTCGGACGAAGACGAGTTGATAAAATCCGTTTTTCGACCAAATATTCCTTTGTTGAAACACTTGTTAATCAGGTTGATGAGTTTAAGCAGATTATGTTAATGGAAGATGACTTTCCGTTGAGTCATTTTATTGATTTAACACCAGCTTTAAAAAAAATAAAAGTAATAGGAACTTATTTATTGCCTGAAGAACTATTTGATCTGAAACGCTCTTTGGAAACGATTAGAGCAATCTTAAATTTTTTTAAAACACGAAAAGAAGAAGAGAAATATCCTTATTTGCAGAAATTAGCTGAGAATGTTAAACTTTTTCCATTTGTTTTTGAAAGAATTGATTCGATTATTACAAAACAAGGAAAAATAAAGGATAACGCATCGCCGGAATTAAATACTATTCGTAGTGATATTAGAAATAAGGAAGGTGCTGTTTCCAAAAGATTACATAGTATATTAAGAGAAGCTCAAAAAAGTGGAATTGTTGATCAGGATGTAACTTTATCAATTCGTGATGGCCGAGCAACAATACCTGTTGATGCATCGCATAAACGAAAAATAAAAGGCCTAATTCTCGATGAGTCGGCTACCGGGAAAACAGCTTATATTGAACCATCTGAAATTGTTGAATTAAATAATGATATTAAAGAACTGTATTACGCAGAAAGACGCGAAATAGTAAAAATCCTAACTCAGTTTACTGATGATATTCGTCCTTATGTTGATGATTTACTATTTGCTTACGATTATATGGGAACCATTGATTTTATTCGATCAAAAGCATTGTTGGCAAATAAAATTAATGGCATAAAACCTGTATTTAGTGACAGGTCAATGCTGGAATGGAAAAAGGCTGTTCATCCATTGTTATATTTATCTTTTAAGGAAGAATCAAGAATAGTTGTACCTCTTGATATTAAATTAAATAATGATAATCAAAGAATTTTACTGATTTCCGGGCCAAATGCTGGTGGCAAATCTGTTTGTTTACAAACGGTTGGTTTACTTCAGTATATGTTTCAGTGTGGCTTATTGGTTCCTATGAATGAAAATTCTGAAATTGGCTTATTCCAGAATTTGTTTATAAATATTGGTGATGATCAGTCCATCGAAAATGATTTGAGTACATACAGTTCTCATTTACTGAACATGAAATATTTTATAAAATCAGCAAATAACAAAACATTAATACTTATTGATGAGTTTGGATCGGGAACAGAACCGATGTTGGGTGGAGCAATTGCAGAAGCCATTCTTGACTCTTTAAATCAGAAAAAATCTTTCGGTGTAATCACAACACATTATACATCATTGAAACATTTTGCCTCATCAGCCCGGGGAATTGAAAATGGGGCTATGCTTTTCGATACTGCTAAAATTCAACCTTTGTTTAAACTTTCAATTGGTGAGCCGGGAAGCTCATTTGCTTTCGAAATTGCAAGGAAAATAGGATTGCCAGAAGATATTCTGCAAAACGCAACTCAAAAAATAGGAAAGGATCATATCGATTTTGATAAAAATCTGAAAGATATTATTCGTGACAAACGATACTGGGAGACGAAACGTGAGAATATAAGAAGAACAGAAAAGAAACTCGAAGAACAGATTGCAAAATATACATCGGAGCTTGAAATTGTTGATAAATCGCGCAAGGAAATTATTAAAAAGACCAAGGAAGAAGCCGAACTGTTATTGGCTGATGTAAATAAACGCATAGAAAATACAATTCGTGAAATAAAAGAGAGTAAAGCGGAGAAAGAACAAACAAAAAATGCCCGTAAAAGTTTGGCAGATTTTAAAGACAACCTGAATAAAATTGGTTCTGAAGAAGAAACCAGGATTCAACGAAAGATTGAAAAACTTAAAATCAGGGAAAAGCACGGGAAGAGAAAAACAAGTATTGAGGAGGTTCCCCAAATTAAAAAGGCTGATCTAAGTTTAATTGAAAAAGGAGATAAAGTAAAATTATTCGGGCAGGATAGTGTTGGAGAAGTACTTGATGTTAATGGGAAAAGCGTCATGGTTGCTTTTGGGAATATGATAACAACTCTTGATAATACAAAACTCGAAAAAATTTCAGAAAAACAATACAAACAACATACCGGGAGTTCAAGTTCAAGAAAAGTATCATCCTGGGATTTTGGAGAACGCAGATTAAAATTTAAACCAGAGATTGATGTGCGTGGGAAACGTGCCGAAGAGGCTTTGCAAGTAGTTAATGATTTTATCGATGAAGCAATTGTTATTAGTATGGGATCTGTAAAAATTTTACACGGAAAAGGCGATGGAATTTTACGTCAATTAATTCGTCAATACCTCGAAACTGTTGATGTGGTAAAATCTTTCCATGACGAGAGCGTTCAGTTTGGTGGTTCAGGAATTACCATAGTAGAATTTGAATAATCATAACCTGAATTATTCATACGTTTATGATAAAGTTCTTATATAATTCAGGTTAACCCCGACATAGTAAAGCTTAAATTTTGGAAGCATAGCGCAGCAAAATGGTAGTTTTACTCAGTCGTCAGATTAATTCAGGATTCTATTTTTTAAGTTTATGAATTAATCGGGATAAAATTTTGTAAATTTGGGATAAACTAAATCCTAAAACCATTGATACTAATTTATACCAATAAATCTTCGCAAAGGCTCATTTATATCTTAAAATTTTTATTTAATGATATTCAGGAAGTCGAATTTAAAATTGTAACAGATAAAAACGAATTTGTTACATCTGATTTTCCTAAGATTAATTATACTGCCGATCCAATGGAGGGGAGTATTCAAATTATCCCGACTGACCTTTTATTTGAATCAAATATTTTACAAAAGAAAATTGAGGTAAGTAATTGGGAAAATCTCAAGGTGTTTTTTCAAACTTCTGAAAATTCAGACATCCCCTTTGATTTATTTGCTGCCAGTTTTTATTTAATTAGCCGTTACGAAGAATACTTGCCTTTTAGTGCCGATAAACATGGCCGTTTTGAGGCAAATCAGAGTTTGGCCGGTAAAAACGGGTTTTTATACGATCCTGTTATAGATCAATGGGCTTGTAAGTTATCAGAATTACTAAAGGAAAAGTTCCCCGAATTTGAAACTTGTAAAAGAGAGTTTAAATATATTTCTACCATCGATATTGATAATGCTTACGCATATTTGTATAAAGGTACGGTAAGAACAATTGGTGCAGCAATGCGCGATTTGTTTAAACTTGATGTTAATGAGAATATAAAACGTTTCCAGGCATTAACCGGTGAGAAAGACCCTTTTGATACTTATGGTTATCTGGATGCTTTACACAAACAATATGGTATTGAACCTTTGTGGTTTTTTCTGGTAGGAAATTATAATACTTATGATAAAAACCTGCCGTTGGATAATGAAACTTTCCAGGAACTAATAAAGGAAATTTCGGATAAGGCAGAAATTGCGATTCATCCTTCATACGAGTCAAATGAAGATTTTAATCAACTGAAAAAAGAATTCGATTATTTATCGGGCATATCTAAAAAGCCAATTACTAAAAGTCGTCAACATTATTTAAAGTTGTTATTTACTGAAACTTATCAGAACTTAATTAAGTTAGGTATAAAAGAGGATTATACTCTTGGTTATGCTACAGATGTTGGATTTAGAGCAGGCACTTGTACTCCGTTCAATTTTTATGATTTATATAACGAAAAAGAGACCGATTTGAAAATTTATCCGTTCCAGGTTATGGATACTACACTAAATCAGTATTTAAAACTTGACGTTGATGAAGCCGTTAACAAGATAGTGGAGATCATTCAAAAAGTAAAACAGGTCAACGGAACATTTATAAGTTTATGGCATAATGAGTCCTTAAGTGACCATGGACATTGGAAAGGCTGGGAGCCTGTTTACAAAAAAATGCTCGAAATTATTTTTGAAAAGTAAGTTCACGTTGGAAATAAAATACCTAAAACATAATCAGATTGATAAACAAAAATGGGATTCTGGCATTGAAAATGCCCGGAATGGTTTGGTGTATGCTCTGTCCTGGTTTTTAGATATTGTTTCTCCCGGTTGGGATGCTTTAATTATTGGTGATTATGAAACAGTAATGCCACTAACTTATAGAAATAAACTGGGAGTTAAATATTTATATCAACCGGTTTTTATCCAACAATTAGGGATTTTCTCAAATAAAGATATTACCAAAGAGGTTGTTCAAAATTTTATTACTGAAGTCGAAAAGAATTTTAAGTTTATTGAAATTCAGTTGAATTATGCTAATCCTGAATTAAATAATGAATCCTTTGTTTTGCGAAATACTCAATTAATTGACATCTCGAAACCTTATGATGAATTAATAAGTTGTTATTCTAAAAATCACAGGAAAAACCTACAAAAAATCAGTGAATCAGGCTTGATAATTAATTCTAATGGAAATAACACTGATTTTATAGATTTAATGAGCAAAATGTTTGTTAAAAAGGAGGTTGACGAAATAAATCAAATTGATTTAGAAAATCTAAAGCAAGTCATTGATTATAGCTTAGATAACAATTTTGGAGAATTTTATTCTGGTTATTTGGATGATAAGTTGTGCGCTATGGCTTTTTTCCTAAAATGGAAAAAGCGAGTGATTGTTTATACTGCATTAAACGATTCAGGCAGAGAAGTAGGAGCCATGTTCGGACTTATTGATAAATATTTACAAGAAAATTCAGGGCAGGAATTACTTTTTGATTTTGCAGGATCTAACATTCCGGGAGTTAAATACAGGAATTTAGGATTTGGTGCCAAGAATGAAGTTTATTTTAAGGTTAAAATTAATAACTTGCCGATTCCATTTAGATGGCTTAAAAAGTAAGAATATTTAACTTTTATATACTGCTATTTTCTTAATCACTTTTGCAGGATTGCCTCCAATAATTTGATTCCCTTCGGGAAAAGATTTGGTTACTACAGCACCTGCAGCTACAATGGTATGCTCTCCCAATTCAACCTCTGGTAAAATAATGCATCTTGCTGAAAGCCACGAATTTTTTCTTATTACTATTGGTTTGCCCGAATTGTATTTATTAAAATCTGAAGAATCATGATTTTGGCTAATGATCGAAACATGTGGTCCTGTAATAACATTTTCTTCGAAAACTATTCCATTTCGACCATCAATGTAGCAGCCTTTTGCATATCCGGGATATTTTGTTCCTCTTTGAATCTTCTCAGAACATTTTACCTGCGAAGTAAAATGAACCGGCCATGGCACATTACGATTATATCCAATTATCTTTTGTTTATAGGCATATTTAATCAAACGCATAACAGAATAAGTTGAATCACTTTTACTGAGTTCTTTGTAAAAGAATCCTAGGAAGAAATAAACTAATTGTTTAAGATTTTTTCTCATATTGATTTATCATTATTCTGTAACCAATAAATGCCAATGCAATGTACAATAATGCTCCAATAAATGATACTCCTAATAGCATTATTTCAAATTGTTCTGATTTCGAAATAAATATCACAACTAAAATTACAATCAAATAAATTATTTGCCAAATCAGTAAAATCCCATTCTTGCGGGTTAACGAAAAAATATTGCTCACGCTACGCATAGCAAAGCTGGCAATTGTTAATGGTGCCAGGTATTTTGCAATTGAGCCGGCAATTTTCCAATCTTTACCTAGTACAAAAGCAAATATTTCTTCTCCCCAGAATATAATTGGAATCATTGCTATTGAAGCAATAATGAAATTTGCAAAATAAGAAATAAGATAAAGCTTTATTTTTTTATGTGTTTCACTAATCTTTTGATAGAATACCGAAGTAAAAGACTGACTAATAAGGCTTAACGGATAGTTGATGACTTTTGTAGCATTGGTGTATAATCCAACAAGTGATGTGGTGTAAAACAAATTTAAAACATAAATTAAAATATCAACAGAAATAGCATTTAAAAACCCCATTGGAGCGGAGTAGTAAGGGAAATTGCGATTTTCTTTTAATTGAGCTTTTATAGTATTTCGGTTTATATTTTTTAGAGTTTCTTTTTCCTCTTTTAAAAATCTAAAAGTAAATATTAATAATTGTAATCCTTGACCAACAATATGACCAATAAATAATCCAAACGATTTTAAGTTAAACAAAAACCCTAAACCCACATTGACAACTGAATTAGATCCTGACCTTACAATTTTTGTTTTAGCTTGCAGCTTAAATTCTTTTTGACGTGTAAACCATTGTGTAAAAACATTGGTTAATCCAACTATAAAAATGCTAATTGGTAAAAAGTAAAAGTAAAATGGCCGTATTAAATCTGATATTTTATTCTCAAAACTTTTTAAAACCAGAATTGCAATCAGGGTAATTAAAGTTATAATTAGTATTATTCGAAAAGTCCCTTTAATAATTGCTATGGCATTTTTCTTTTTTTTAGGCAACATTATGGCTAATTCGTAACGGCCAGTTGAAATTGTCGCAACAATATTTGCAATACTTAAATAGATAGCTATAAAACCAAAATCTTCGGGAGTATAAATTCGGGTAAGTATAGGAATCGCAATTAAAGTAATTAGCTGAGCAATAGCAGCTCCAGAAAATAAAGTGAAAATATTTTTTATAAAATCACTTTTGATATTGAATTTTTCTTTTTCGTTAATCATAAGGAACTAGCTTCAATTTAAGACTATTCCTTCAAGCTCTCAAAATCAATTTCTTTAGATTGATCTTGCTCAATGATTTTCCCGTTTTCAAATTTGATAGTTCTGGCCGGGAATTTTTTAACCATGTTATAATCATGTGTTGCCATTACAACAGCACGTCCGTTATTACTAATTTCGAGAAATAGTTTCATCAGATTTTCCGATGTTTCAGGATCGAGATTCCCTGTTGGTTCATCAGCAAGAATAATTTCCGGGTTATTTAATAAAGCGCGGGCAATCACAACACGTTGTTGTTCACCTCCCGATAACTGATGAGGCATTTTGTATCCTTTGTAACTTAATTCAACTCTGTCAAGAACCTCGGCTATTCTATCATTAATATCATTTTTGTTTTTCCATCCGGTAGCTTTTAATACAAACAAGAGATTATCAAAAACAGTTCTGTCCGTTAATAATTTAAAATCCTGGAAAACAATACCTAATTTCCTTCTTAAGAGCGGTGTTTGTTTTGTTTTTAATTTAGGAAGATCAAAACCGACAATCCTGGCTTCGCCTTCCTTTAAAGGAATCTCAGCATTAATTGTTTTTATCAGGCTGGTTTTTCCGCTTCCAACTTTACCTATAAAGTATACAAATTCACCTTTATTTATTGTCAGGTTAACATCTTTAAGGATCAGATTATCCTTTTGAAAAATATTTGCGTTTTCGAATTCGATTATTGTATCTAAAGCCATATTAATTTACTATTTATACCTTTTATATAATTGTTTATTTTTTACTGAGAACCTGTTTGTCATATTTGCCGAATGTTCATGAAACTTGAAATTTGAAACTCGGAACTCAAAACTCATTAACTTACAATTCATACAAGATTCCAAACGGTGCTGTTTCTATCAATTTTATAATTTCTTGTTTGTATTTTTTAAGCTTATGTTTTTTTATCTGATTTTCCGGATTATTTGTTTTAAAATGTGCAAGTAAAACAAAATGATCATCTCTGATTTGAACATAGTCAGGGATTTTATCTGTCCCTTGTGTTTTTAAAAAATACATGGTATGCTATTTGTTTAATCACAAATGTAGATAAAAAAACTTAGAAATCTAGTTAGGTAAATTCATGGAATAGCAGTAGAATTACGAATGTTTTTCTGGTTAATATATAAAATGGAACAATGGATAAATGGAATTAATGATATGGTTTTTTAAATTTAAGGAGATGTTTTTTTATCAATCCAAAATTACATTATTCTTAAATTTAAATTCCATTGTTAATAAGTTGAAAATAAATATGAAGAATGAATAATTTTTTGCGTAATTAACAGTTTAATGTTAATATAAAAGGCTTTAATACACGAACTGTTATGTTTATTCTTTTTAAATTTATGCAAATTTCAAGGACAGAATCTATGATACACATAAAATATATTAAAATACTTACAATTAGTTTATTACTGACTGTCGGATTTGAAGCGTTTGCTCAAAAATCTATGATTTATACCGATCCTGATTTGGAATATAAAACAGGATTGGAACTTTTCGAGAAACAAAAATATGGAGTAGCCCAAAAACACTTTCAAAATGCAATAGAATCTTATGGCGATTTAAATATTGAGTTTAAGGCAAATGCTGAATTCTACACAGCATTATGCGCTATTGAACTATTTAATGAAGATGCTGAATACATGATTTCTAAATTTATTGCAGAGCATCCTGAAAATTCGAAAGTAAACGCTGCTTATTTTCACATGGGGAAATTTCAGTATCGACAAAAGCAATATCATCAGGCAATAAAGTGGTTTAATGAACTTAATAAAGACAAACTTAACAAAGAAGAAAAAGAAGAGCTGTATTTTAAACTTGGTTATAGTTATTTTAGGCGAAAGAAATACGATAAAGCAAGTTCAGCTTTTTACGAAATAAAAGATATAAATACAAAATATACTGCACCTGCAAATTACTATTATTCGCATATAGCTTATCAGGATAAAAATTATGAGACAGCCTTGCAAGGTTTTCAAAAGCTAAGCAAAAACGAAACATTTGCACCTGTTGTTCCTTATTACATTACCCAGATTTATTATTTGCAGGGTAAATACGATGAGATTCTTGAATATGCACCTCCATTACTGGAAGGGGCCAGTGCTAAACGAACTCCTGAAATTGCTAAAGTTATTGGCGATTCGTATTATAAAAAGCAACAATTTACAGATGCTATTGAATATTTACAGAAACATGCCAATGAAGCTAAGACAGTTTCTCGAAAAGATTACTATCAATTAGCATATTGTTATTATAAAATAGAGCAGTACGATAGTGCAGCTATATCTTTCGAAAAAGTTTTATATGAATCAGATCAACTGGCACAAAATGCTTATTTTCATATTGCAGATTGCTATATTGAATTAGATCAGAAAAACAAAGCAATGTTAGCATTTGAGTTTGCTTCGAAACTCGACTTCGATCCCGAAATAAAGGAAGAGGCATTATTTAATTATGCATTGTTAACTTATGAATTGTATCATTCTCCGTTTAATGAAGCAATTGGAGCTTTTCATAAGTTTATAGAGTTATATCCAAATTCGGACCGTTTAGATGATGCTTACAACTTTCTTGTAATGGCCTATCTGTATACCAGTAATTATAAAGAGGCTTTAAAGTCCTTAGAAATGATTTCGGAGAAAGATCATGGAATGAAAGAGGCTTTTCAGAAGGTGGCTTATTATCGTGGTTTAGAGTTATTTAATAATCTTCATTATCAGGAGGCAATTGAAACTTTTGATAAATCGATGCAATATCCGGGATATAACAGGGCTATTGCTGCACAAACTAATTATTGGAAAGCTGAGGCATATTATCAGCTAGGTGAATATGAAAAAGCGGTAGAATCATATAATAATTTTCTTATAACAAGCGGAGCATTTCAGTTACAAGAGTATAATCTTGCGCATTACAATATGGGATACGCGTATTTTAAGTTGAAAGATTATCCAAATGCAATACAATGGTTTAGAAAATATATTGGATTCACTAAAATCGAAAAGTCAAAAACTGTTGCTGATGCTTATAACCGAATTGGCGATAGCTATTTTATTAGTCGAACGTACTGGTTAGCCATCGAGTTTTACGATAAAGCAATTGAAGTTGGCTTGTTAGATAAGGATTATGCATTATTTCAACGTGGATTTTCACTGGGCTTATTAACCCGGCCTGAGAAAAAACTGAATACTTTACAGCGTTTATTGGATGAACATCCTGAATCTGTTTATGTTGATGATGCATTATTTGAAATGGCGAAAAGTCATTTGGACCTACAAAATCCCGATAAAGCAATAGAAAAATATCTGTTAATAATTGGAGAATATCTATCAAGCAGTTATGTTAAAAAATCATTGGTGCAGCTTGGATTGTTGAATTATAACAGAGATAACAATCAAGAGGCATTAAAATATTATCAAAGAGTTGTTGCAGATTTTCCGGGAACTACAGAAGCTAAAAATGCACTTACCGGTATAAAAAATATTTATGTTGATATGAATGATGTCGATTCATATTTTGCCTATGTAAACGGTCTTGGGAAATTTGCTGATATTAGTTTATCTGAACAGGATTCCTTGACTTATATATCTTCTGAAAAATTATACATGGCAGGTGATATCGAAAAGTCAATCATGCAATTTAATGATTATCTCACGAAATTCCCTGATGGTTCGTTTGTGTTAAATGCTCACTTTTATTTGGCCGATTGTCAGAACCGAAATGAAAATTTTGAGAGAGCACTAAAATCATACAATTTTGTAATTGATAAATCAAAAAATACTTTTACAGAACAGGCGTTATTGGCAGCAGCAGCAATTAATTTCAGTAATGAAGATTATGAAGATGCACTATCTAACTATCAAAAATTAGATCAAATTGCCGAAGTAAATCATAGTTTAATTGAATCGCGTGTAGGGCAAATGCGATGTAATTACTTGCTGAATAATCATACCCGGGTTATTGAAACTGCTGATAAAGTATTGCATACTGAAAAAATATCAGGAGAATACAAACGTGAAGCACATTACAAAAAAGGTAAAGCGTTATATTCAAACAAAAACAACGAATTGGCTCTCGATGAGTTCAGGATTATTTCTGAAGAAGTTAACAGTAGTGAAGGAGCCGAATCTAAATATTTAATTTGCGAAATTTATTTCCAAGATAATCAGCTTGATGTAGCCGAACATGAAATTTTTGATTTTGCCTCTCATAATACTTCTCAGGAATATTGGTTAGCAAAATCTTTTATTTTGCTGGCAGATATTTACCTGAAAAAGGATGATATGTTTCAAGCAAAACATACGCTAAAAAGTATTATAGACAATTATGATCCGAATGCTGAGGATAAAATAATATCCTTAGCAACAAATAAGTATAACTCTATAGTCGAAGAAGAAAAATTAGAAATGGAACAAAAAGGAACTGACGAAATAGAATTGAATTTTGAAGGGAATAAAGAAGGACAATACAACGAATTATTTGAAGCAGTACCTGATACAATACAATTTTGAAATAAAGATATTAAGATATGATTCGAAAGATTTTTATATACATTCACATTTTAGGTTTTTTAATTTTCGGATTTAAAAGCCTAAACGCACAGGAAAAATTAGTAAAAGAAGTTAAGGTTGTTAAACCTTATGAACCTACCATTTCTGATGCTTATAAATTAACACATTTGCCCAGAATTACCGATACGGTAAAAATAATCCCGGAAATAAAATATATTCTTCAAACGAAACCAATGAATGTTGGATATACTATTACTCCTATTAAACCGGCAAAAATGGTTGGAGAACCCTTATCAAAATTATATAACAGTTATGTTAAGGTAGGATTAGGAACAAAAATGTTACCTATGCTGGAGGCTTATGTTAATAATAAACGTTCAAAGGATTATTCAATTGGTGCTTATTACAAATTTCTAAACTCCATTGGACAAGCCACTTTCGATAATGACGAGAAAGAGTTTGCAGGATTTTGCGATAACGACTTGCGATTTTTTGGTAAAAAATATATGAAAAGTTCTATTATTCAGGGCGAAATGGGACTATTAAGTAACACGAGATATTTTTATGGTTATGATACCCGCGTAGATACAATTTTAGAAAAGGACAACATTAAGCAAAACTATTTGACACTTAATTTAAATGCAAACTATAAGAGTAATCATGTTGATTCTTCTCATATTAACTATGATTTTGGAGTAAATCTTTATAACACAAAAGATAACTTCGAAAATAATGAATTAGGTTTTCGAATAGCAGGAGATATAAATAAGATTTTTACAAAAGAAATGGTAGGTGTTAATGTTGCAATTGAGCATTACTCAACCAGCGAAAAAATCGATTCTTCAAACAATACAATTATCAGAATAAATCCCTGGTTGGGCAAATTTGGAGATAAATGGCGTATTAAAGCAGGAATTAATATTTTTTCTGATATTCGCGGCGATAACTCAAAAGCGCTTTATTATCCTGTGGCAAGATTGGAATATGATATGGCAAATCATTACCTGATTCCTTATGCCGGGGTCGATGGTAAACTGGAAATAAATAATTTCCGGAAAATGAGTCAGATTAATCCATTTTTAGTACCTGGAACGGGAGTATTAAACACCGACCATAAAATCATTCTGTTTGGAGGTATAAGAGGTAATTTTAACTCAACGACATATTACAACTTTGAGATATCATATTCATTAATTGATGATATGCCATTTTTTATTAATGATCTGGTAAACTCTGATAGTATTGGTAATCAATTTAGTGTTGTTTATGATGACATTACACTCATAAATTATTTTGGCGAAATTTCTGTTTCTCCTTCCGAAGAATTAACGTTTCATGTAAAAGCGAATTACAAAAATTATGAAATGACAAATGAAGCCGAGGCATGGCATAAACCTTCTTTCGACTTAACTTTTACAACGAGATATAATATGCGTCATAAAATCATTCTAAAAGGCGATATTTTAGCTATTGGAAAACGATATGCTAAGTTGGACGATACAGGAAATATTGCTGAATTAGAGTCGGCAATTGATATTAATCTAGGAGCAGAGTACAGATACTCAAAAGTATTATCAGGATTTATTCAGTTAAATAATTTATTATCTGATGGTTATTACGAGTGGAATTATTATCCGAGCTATGGATCTAACATTTTATTAGGTGTAACATATTCGTTCTAATTTCAAGCCTGCCTGACGGCAGTCAGGTTTCCAATTTCAAATTTAAGGTAAATACATTTATATTTTCAGGCATTTTAGTTCATTTTAGGCATTTTAAGTATTTGTTAATTTTTGTGAATTTGTTGTTAATAAATTGCACTATTTTATTTCGATTTAATCACCTAAAAATCACATATTTTTACTATATTTACACGTTTGAAAAACAGGCTTGATTACATTTTGTAATGGCCTGAAAATAAGATTGATGTAAACTTATTCTTGAGTGTTGGAAAAACAAAAAAAATCCATCTAAAAAGTATTTGAAAATATAATATAAAACTTGGTGATTTTTACTCAGAAATGCTTAAGTATTGTCAAATTTTAAATAATGTAATAACTAAATAATTATATGATGAGCGATCTGAAAAATGATGAATTGAATGGAGCTGTAAAAAATGATAACAATAATGATTATTCAGCTGATAGTATTCAGGTTTTAGAAGGATTAGAAGCAGTTCGTAAAAGGCCTGCAATGTATATTGGTGATATTAGTGAAAAAGGCCTTCATCATTTAGTATACGAGGTAGTCGATAATTCAATTGACGAAGCTATGGCAGGCTTTTGTAATAATATCGATGTCCTTATAAATGAAGATAATTCAATAACGGTAACTGATGATGGTAGAGGGATTCCTGTTGATCTTCACGAAAAAGAGGGGAAATCAGCATTAGAAGTTGTAATGACGGTTCTTCATGCAGGAGGTAAATTTGATAAAGATTCATATAAAGTTTCCGGTGGATTGCATGGTGTTGGTGTATCATGTGTTAATGCACTTTCAGCTCATTTACGTGCCGAAGTTCATCGCGATGGTAAAATATATGTTCAGGAATATCAGATTGGAAAACCAAAGGGTGATATTCAAATAATAGGTGACACTGATAAAACAGGTACAATAATTACTTTTAAACCGGATAGCAGTATTTTTGAGGTTAAAGAATATCGTTATGAGGTGCTCGCATCAAGATTGCGTGAGTTGGCATTCTTAAATAAAGGAATACACCTTTCTATTGAAGATAGAAGAGAAGTTGAAGAAAACGGAAATGAAAACGGAAACGGAAACGGAAACGGAAACGGAAATGGATTTAGAAAAGATTTTTTTTATTCAGAAGAAGGATTAAAAGAGTTTGTTTCTTTTCTTGATACCTCTCGTGAAAAACTTATAGATGACATAATTCATCTGGATACCGAAAAAAATGGGATTCCTGTTGAGATTGCGTTATGTTACAATACATCCTTTTCAGAAAATGTTCATTCTTATGTAAACAATATTAATACCATTGAGGGTGGAACTCATTTATCGGGTTTCCGCCGTGGATTAACCAGGACATTAAAAAGTTATGCTGAGAAGTCGGGCTTGCTTGCTAAACTAAAATTTGATATTAGTGGTGATGATTTTCGTGAAGGATTAACTGCTATTATTTCTGTTAAGGTTCAGGAACCTCAATTTGAAGGACAGACTAAAACTAAATTAGGTAATTCAGAAGTAATGGGTTCTGTAGATCAGGCGGTAAGTCAATCGTTATCTAATTATCTTGAGGAGAATCCAAAAGATGCCAGAATTATTGTTCAGAAAGTAATTATTGCAGCTACAGCTCGTCATGCTGCTCGTAAAGCAAGAGAACTTGTTCAACGTAAAAATATTTTATCTGGATCAGGATTACCGGGTAAGTTATCGGATTGCTCTGATAAAAATCCTGAAAATTGTGAATTATTTCTTGTTGAGGGAGACTCGGCAGGTGGAACAGCTAAAGCTGGTCGCGATAGAAAATTCCAGGCTATTATGCCATTGAGGGGGAAAATTCTGAATGTAGAAAAAGCAATGCAACATAAAATATTTGAAAACGAAGAGATTAAAAATATTTTTACTGCATTAGGTGTTTCATTAGGAACCGAAGAAGATAGTAAAGAGCTTAACCTTGAGAAATTAAGATATCATAAAATTGTTATCATGTGTGATGCCGATGTAGATGGGAGTCACATTGAAACCTTAATTATGACTTTCTTTTTCCGTTATATGACGGAGTTAATTAATAGAGGTTATTTGTATATAGCAACACCTCCGTTATATCTCATAAAAAAAGGAAAAGCTCAACAATATTGCTGGTCCGAAGAAGAACGTAATGCAGCTGTTGAAGAACTTGGAAAAGGTAAAGACGGATCAGTAGGGATTCAAAGATACAAAGGTTTAGGTGAGATGAATGCTGAACAACTTTGGGATACTACAATGGATCCTGAGCAAAGAACATTACGTCAGGTAACAATTGATAGTGCCGCAGAAGCAGATCATATTTTCTCTATGCTAATGGGTGATGAAGTTCCTCCACGTAGAGAATTTATTGAAAAGCATGCTAAATATGCAAGAATTGATGTATAAATGCTTTGATTAAAAGATAAATAAAAATGGCGATAATATTATCGCCATTTTTATATTCGGAATTATATTAGCAATTACTTTCTTTTGTAATAAGTTGGTAAATAAACTGTTAATTGAATTTGTAAGCTGCTTTTTCTAAATCTCGTACTGTTTTAATTTTTTTAGGTGGATGTAGGTATTGGTCCAAAAAATTATAAATTTTCACACGAACTTCTCTGGCATGTTTAGTGTCCATTCTGTCGAATGAATGTCCACCCGGTACAGCCTGAAATATTTCATAATCAAACTTTTTACCTTCGGCTTTTAAAGATTTAATAAGATGTTCTACTTCAAGAACATTAACATCATCATCAATAGTATTTGTATGAATCAAAAGAGGAGTACCTGTATATTTGTGTGTATTCCAGGCCGGAGAACGTTTTCTGTATTCATCCACATCTTCAAATGCTGTTTTGCCAATATGATAATCCGCAGAATATAAATCACGATAACTTTGAGTTTGATAGCCCATCCTCGCTATTAAATCGCTTACCGGAACTCCGGCAAAAGCTACTTTGTAATTTTCAGGATGATCAAAAATATTCATTAAGGCAATCAAGCCGCCATGACTCCATCCAATTATTCCAACCCTGTTAGCATCAACAATTTCATAATTATCAATCATAAACTTGCGGCTGGCATTAACATCTTCTATTTCTAATCCACCGTAATCAATTTTTTCATAAAGACCTTTACCATACCCTGTACTTCCACGATATTCGGCTGCTACAACTATGTATTGTTGCGCCATCAATTCACGAATAATATGTGCGTAATAAGTGGTGAAATCAGCATGTACACCTCCGTGTGGTAATACTATAAGTGGATATTTTTTCGCGGGATCAATATCTTTTGGAATAAAAGTATATGTCCAGAATTTTACTGGATTTCCTGCACCTTGTGCAGTTGGATTTTCCTCTTTCCATTTCGGGGGGCCGTAAATATATACCTTATCAATGTATGCTATATCACCAATTTTATTATACCAAAGAATATCATCTGAAATTTTTTCTAACCTGTCAAGACGATGATTCAGGTATTCAAGTTGATCATTTAATTTTTCAATAAGTACATCTTTACTTTCATCCGATTGGGAAAAAACATTTAAACTTATTAAGCAAACAAAGCTTAAAATGAAAAAGTGATTAAGATTTTTCATGATTATATATTTATTTTTAGGATTAGACTTAGGAAATTAGTTTATGTTTAAATATCAATTTCTCCTTTAAAAACAAAAGTAGCGGGGCCTGTTAACCAAACATCGGAAAAGGTATTACTATCCTGTTTCTTGAACGAAACATTTAAATAGCCACCTTTTGTAATAATATCATATGAATTTTTATCAGAATCAGAATAAATTGATGCACTTATGGCAGAAGCAGTAACGCCTGTTCCACAAGATAAAGTCTCATTTTCTACTCCACGTTCGTAAGTTCTTACAAATAATTTATTATCCTGAAACTCAACGAAATTTACGTTTGTACCTTCTGGTGAAAATTCTGCACTATATCTTATTTCCCTGCCACGGTTATAAACATCAATATTTTTAATATCATCTCTGAAAGTTACATAATGTGGTGATCCGGTATTAAGGAAATAGTTTGTGTTTACTGATCTAATATAACTGACATCTTGCATTTGAAGACTAATAGAGTTGTTTTTATTCACAGTTGCTTTATGTACTCCATCAATAGCATTAAAATTTGTTTTTTTATCAATCAGGCTAATCGATTTTGCAAATGCAACCAGGCATCTTCCTCCATTACCACACATGGTACTTTCCTTTCCATCGGCATTAAAATATTTCATATTAAAATCAAGACTTAGATGATTTTCCAAAAGCATTAATCCATCGGCTCCAACACCAAATCTTCGATCACATAACTGATTGATCTGCATATCAGAAAGTGAAATATTATTCTTCCTGTTATCGATAATAATAAAATCGTTTCCGGTACCTTGATATTTGTAAAAATTTACCTTCATATGGTATTTTTTTGTAAACTTATAAATAAATTGTTACAAAGTTGCAATTGTATACGGATTGTTGAATACATGGTAACTAAGCAGTGTCAAAAACGGAAATAATCGTAATCTTTTGTCTTTCTCTGTGAAACTCAGTGTTTTCTTTGTGTACCTTTGTGGTATACCTGCCTGTCGGTAGACAGGACTATTACACAAAGCTGCTCAAAGTAGCACTAAGAAAAGAAAAAAGCATTAAGAAATTTATTATTTATAGTTTTTAGCAAACTGATTAGTTACAAATAATGTTAAATCATCTTTGCTTTTAGTACAATAGACATTAATTTTGACGTTTAAGGAGAATAATTGTTAAAATACTTGAAATATGAAAATACGTGCATTTTTTGGAAATATTGCTATAGCTATATTATCGGCTTTTATTGCAGTAATTGTATATTCAAATTATTTTCAGGACAAAATCTCAAATACTCCTGATTCTGAGGTACAGAAGCAAAGAGCGTTGGATTTGTTAGAAGATTCGAGTAAAGTAAATTATTCTCAAATTCCAACTAAGGGAGAAGTTTTTGATTTTACTGAAGCTGCAGAAAGGAGTATTCATGCTGTTGTTCACGTAACATCGAAATATAATCTGGAAAGTGAAGATTATTACAAGAGTCCAATTTATAACTGGTTATTTGGCGAAACATACAGACAACAAAGTGTATCTTTTGGTTCCGGCGTAATTATTTCCGAGGACGGATATATTGTTACGAATTATCATGTAGTTGAAGAATCAGATGAGATACAGGTAGTTTTAAACGACAAACGAACTTTTACTGCAGAATTAGTTGGAACCGATCCAAGTACAGATATAGCTTTATTAAAGCTTGAGTCAACAAATCTACCTTATATTTCTTTTGGGAATTCAGATATTTTAAAAGTAGGAGAATGGGTTTTAGCTGTTGGAAATCCTTTTAATTTAACATCTACAGTTACCGCTGGAATTGTAAGTGCTAAAGCAAGAAATATAAATATTTTACGCGATCAGAGTAATTATCCTATCGAATCATACATACAAACAGACGCTGCTGTTAATAAAGGAAATAGTGGGGGAGCATTAGTTGACTTAAAAGGTGAGCTAGTTGGAATTAATTCTGCCATTATTTCACCTTCAGGATCGTATTCAGGATATTCATTTGCAATTCCAATAAATCTTGTGAAAAAAGTGGTTGATGATATTATGAAATATGGCGAAGTGCAAAGAGCGGTTTTGGGAGTAACAATTAAAAATATTAATAGTGAAATTGCAGAAAAGTATAATTTAGATAAAATAGAAGGTATTTTAATTATAGGAGTTAGTAAAGATGGAGCAGCAAAAGATGCAGGTATAAAAGAGGGAGATGTTATTCTTAAAATCAATAACATAAAAGTAAACAGCATGGCTGAACTTACTGAACAAATTGGAAAATACAGCCCGGGAGATAAAGTATATGTTACCATTAAAAGAGATAATAAAAGGAAACAATTTGATGTGCTTTTACGTAACATGCATGGAAACACCAAGATTGTTAAAGCTGAATAATTCTTGTCGATCTTTGGTGCTTGTTTTAAAAAGCTTGAGAATATTGTTTTACATAAATTTGCAGAAATTTTCTTATAATCAATGAGACAATTAAAGATCACAAAATCAATTACTAACAGAGAGAGCGCCTCTTTAGATAAATATTTACAGGAAATAGCACGAGAGGGTTTAATTACAATTGAAGAGGAGGTTGAATTAGCCCAAAGAATAAGAAAGGGAGATCGCTTAGCTTTAGAAAAATTAACAAAAGCTAACTTACGTTTCGTTGTATCGGTTGCAAAACAATATCAAAATCAAGGTTTAACATTGCCAGATTTAATAAATGAAGGTAATTTAGGTCTTATAAAAGCGGCTGAAAAATTTGACGAGACTCGTGGTTTTAAATTTATTTCATATGCAGTTTGGTGGATCAGACAAGCTATAATGCAAGCTTTGGCTGAGCAGTCACGAATTGTACGTTTGCCACTTAATCAGGTTGGATCATTAAATAAAATAAATAAGGCTTTTTCCAGGTTTGTTCAGGAAAATGAGAGAACCCCTTCGCCTGATGAATTGGCTGAGAAATTGGAATTGCCGAAAGATAAAGTGGTAGATACTATGCGGGTATCAGGGCGTTCTGTGTCAGTTGATGCGCCTTTTGCTGTTGGAGAAGAAAGCAGCTTGCTTGATGTATTGATAAATGACGATTCTCCGAATGCAGACAATTCCTTGATAAACGAATCTTTAATTCGTGAAGTAGACAGATCTCTGGCAACATTAACCGATAGAGAACGGGATATTCTTAAATATTTCTATGGTATTGGAGTTTCAGAAATGACATTGGAAGAAATCGGTGAAAATTTTGGATTAACACGTGAGCGTGTTCGCCAGATCAAGGAAAAAGCAATCAGAAGATTAAGACATACTTCAAGAAGTAAATTGTTAAAATCTTATTTGGGATAAATATAATTAGACATTAAGATTTATAAGAAAACCATCCGGTTTAGGATGGTTTTTTCATTACCTGGATTTATGGGGTTTGCCTGTCGTAGGCAGGAGACATGACATGCAGGCTTAAAATTACTTACTTAAATTTGATTTTATCCTATTAATTACATAATTTGAACTAATTTAATAAAGTTCAAAGTAAACAGGAAACAGCGGCAGTTGGCTGTTTACCAATAAACCAATAAACCAACATGAACAAATTATCATACATCCTCCTTTCCATATTATTATTTATTTCTTTTAATCAATTATCCGCTCAGCAACTTACCCAACAAGGCAATCCTTATATTCAGAATTATAATGATGCAGATTACAATACTCCCGAAAACCAAACCTGGGCTATTGTACAAGACCATCGGGGAGTAATGTATTTTGGTAATAACAACGGTGTGTTGGAATTCGATGGAACCAACTGGAGACTTATTGAAATAACGAATAAATCAGCAATTCGCTCATTAGCAATTAACAACACAGGCAGGGTATTTGTTGGTGCTGTTGGTGAATTTGGGTATTTACAGGCTGATAGCACAGGTTCTATGCAATATGTGTCACTTCTTAAAAAAATACCTGAAGAAGAACAGAATTTCATGGATGTATGGGAGATTTTTATTATTAATGAAAGTGTTATTGTAAAGACTTCCGGCAAAATTTTTTTAATAAAAAATAATAAAACCAAAATTTTCAAGTCGGAAAACGGTTTTCATGTTTCATTTTTTGTAAACAATGATTTTTTTGTAAAAGAACGGGAAAAAGGATTGTTAAAACTAGTTGATGACAGCCTGCAATTAGTACCAAATAGCAATCAATTTACAAATGACCCTCTTCATATAATGCTTCCTTACGAAGAAGATAAAATCTTAATAGCTACTCGCAAACATGGTATATTTATCTACAATCCAAATAAAAAAAACGTTAAGTTCTCAAAACCCGTGGGATTTGAGGAAATAGATAATTTCCTTATAAAAAATCAGGTATACTATGGTGCAAAACTAAACAATAAACAATTTATTTTAGGAACATCACAAAATGGGTTAATAATTATTGATAAATCAGGAAATATTCTACAACATTTTAACAAGGATATTGGTTTGCAGGATATTAAAACTTTGAGTGTTTATGTTGATTCTCAAAAAAATATCTGGGCAGGTTTAAACAATGGTATTTCATATATTGTAATGAACTCCCCTCTTACACTTTATAACGAAAAAAACGGGTTATTGGGTTCAGCTTACACGGCAACAATATATAAAGACCGGCTATATGCAGCAACTTCAGTCGGGCTTTTCCGAAAAGATCCGTCAAACAATTTTTCTTTTATTAAAAATACAAAAGGACAAGGATGGAGTTTAACTGAAATACAGGGAGAATTATTCTTTGGTCATGCAGAAGGTATTTTTTTAATTAAAGATAATGTTGCAAAAAAAATAGTTACAAATGTTAAAACTATATGGAACTTAAATAAATTCAAAAACAGGTCTTATATATTGGCTGGCCATAATAATGGTCTGTTATTGTTAGAATATGGCAAAGGTAATTGGCAACTAAAACACGAAATTAAAGGATTTAATGAATCGGCACACTATGTACAGGAAGATGATAATGGGAATATATGGGTAAGTCATAGATTTAATGAGGTATGTCGGCTCAAACTAAACCAAACTCTTGATAGTGTTATTGAATTGAATTTTTATAATTCTAATCATGGCTTACCACATGATAACTATAATTTTGTTTTTAAGATAAAAACATCAAATAAAGCCTCTCGAATATTATTTGGAACTAAGAAAGGTATTTATAAATATAATCTGCAAACCAACCGTTTTGTTCCTGATGAAACATTCAATAAATTCTTTTATAAAGAAAATTTAATTGACAAATTTTTACAGGATGCTAATGGTAACATCTATTTTCAACATGGAGGTGAAAAAGGGAGGTTGCTATTCCAGCCCGATAGCACATACATATTAGAAAAAACACCACTGTTAAAATTCAAAGGTTTATATGTTGAAAATCTCTCCATAAGTGATACAAACAATATATTTTATTGTACCGAAAAAGGACTTATACAATACAATCCGCAAATTACACCCGGTTATGATGCTTCATTTCCTGTACTTATAAGGCATATACTTGCTAATGACTCTCTTGTTTACGGTGGTACCGGAAATATTACCAATATTATAGAATTACCATATAAACAACACAATTTGCAATTTGCTTTTTCGGCATTATATTTCGAAGATCACAATAAAACACAGTATAGTTATTATCTTGAAGGATTTGATCCCGATAAATCGGGGTGGTCAGAATGGTCGTTAAAAACCGAAAAAGAATACACCAATTTACACGAAGGAAATTACATATTTAAAGTAAAAGCTAAGAATATTTACGATAAAGAAAGTACGGTAGCACAATACCGGTTCGTGATTTTAGCTCCATGGTATCGTACCATAATTGCATACATTATTTATGGTATTAGTACACTTTTTTTAATCTGGCTTATTGTTAAACTTTATACAATAAACCTGAAAAGGGAAAAAGATAATCTTGAAAAAGTGGTTAAAGAAAGAACCATTGAAATTTCTCAGCAAAAGGAAGAAATTATTGCACAGTCAGAACACGTAGCAAGTGTAAACAATGAACTTGAGAAACTATCCATAATTGTCCGGGAAACCGACAATGCCGTTGTTTTGGCAAATCTTGATGGAAAAATCGAATGGGTTAACGAAGGCTTTTATAAATTGTATAAATACTCACTAAGCAGGTTTATCGATAAAAAGGGAAATAATATTTTTACAACAAGCAGTAATCCTGATATTAAAAACATTGTAGAGCGTTGTGTAAGTCAACAGAAAAGTATCACTTATGAAAATCGCGTTACAGATAAAACAGATAAAATAGTATGGATTCAGACTACACTAA
>JAIORB010000156.1 GCA_021108325.1 Bacteroidales bacterium
CAAAAATGCCGCAAGCAGACGAAGTAAAACCTTTCAATAATTACAACTTTCTAACTTCAGAGACATCCTTGCATTCCGCAAGCAATTCACTTAAAGTTTTATTAAGTTTTGGATGAGCATATTCTGGTGAAATTTCTACCAATGGTTCCATCGTAAACCTTCTTTCATGTAATCGTTCGTGAGGAATAATTAATTCAGAAAGATTTATTAAATCATCATTATAAAAAAGAATATCCACATCCATTGTTCTCGAAGAGTATTGCTCAGATTTTCTAATACGTCCAAGTTCATTTTCAATTTCCTGACACCTTTGTAATACTTCTCCAGGTGAATATTCCGTAGTAATAACAATTACCTGATTCAGAAAATATTGTTCTGATTTAAATCCCCAAGGCGCTGTTTCATAAATTGAAGATTCCTTAACAACCTTTCCAATCTTTTTCGTAATACTCAGTTTTGCACTACCTATCAATTTATATCTATCACCTAAATTCCCGCCAATTAATAAATAAACCTGATTCATTATACATTTTAAGTTAATAGTATCGTTTTTCGCCTACAAATTTAAACATCAAATAATTATTTTTGTTGTAATAGTGATTTTTAAAATATATTTTTAACATCTATCAATAAAGTCTAACTAAACACAAATAGTAATGAAAAGTTTTTTTAAGTATTTATTAGCATCTGTATTAGGTGTTTTACTAGCTGGTATCTTAATGTTTCTTATAATTATTGGCGGGATTGGAGCAATGGTTTCGTCGCAAGATCAAGCTGTAAAAATAAAATCAAATACAGTCTTACATGTTGAGCTTAATCAACTAATAATGGACAGAAGCAATAATAATCCAATGGAAAGTTTTGATTTTACTAGTTTCAGGCCATCACCTCAGCTTGGATTAAATGATATTTTAAAAAATATCAAAAAAGCAAAATCAGATCCAAATATTGATGGTATTTACTTAGATTTAACGTTTATTCAAGCTGGTATTGCAACAATTGAAGAAATACGTAATGCTCTTATTGATTTTAAAGAGTCGGGTAAATTTATTATAAGTTATAGCGATACTTATACACAACCCACATATTATCTTGCCAGTGTAGCCGATAAAATTTATTTAAATCCCGAAGGATTATTAATTTTTGTAGGATTACGTTCCGAAATCATGTTCTATAAAGATGCATTAAAGAAATTAGGTGTGGAACCGCAAATTATTCGTCATGGTAAATTCAAGAGTTATGTTGAGCCATACATATACAATAAAATGAGCGATGAGAATCGCCAGCAAATTATGGCTTATATGGGCTCAATCTGGAATCATATGTTAGAAGGGATTTCTAAAGAAAGAGAAATCAGCATAAAAAAATTAAACGAATTAGCTGATAACTTAACCCTTAGAAAAGCAGAACTTGCTGTTAAAAATGGATTAATTGACGGTGTAAAGTATAAAGATGAGGTTTTAGCTGAACTTGCTGAATTAACTAATAAAACTGATGATAAAAAGATAGAACATATTTCTTTAGCTAAATACACAAAGGTTCCAGATAAGAAACGCAAATCATTGGGAAAAAATAAAATTGCTGTCGTATATGCCAGCGGAACAGTAATTATGGGCGAAGGCGGAGAAGGAACAATTGGTTCGGATCGCATATCAAGGGCTATTCGTAAAGCACGAAAAGATTCGTCTGTTAAGGCAATTGTTTTCAGAGTTAACTCTGGTGGTGGAAGTGCATTAGCTTCAGAAGTTATCTGGCGCGAAGTAAAATTAGCACAAGAAGTTAAACCGGTTATTGCATCTATGGGAGATGTCGCAGCTTCAGGTGGATATTATATTGTTGCACCTGCTCAAAAAATTATTGCCAGCCCTAATTCAATTACGGGTTCAATTGGTGTATTTGGTTTATTTTTTACAGGAAAAGAACTACTTAATGATAAATTAGGAATACATGTTGATGTGGCTAAAACAAATAATTTCTCAGATATTGGATCCTTCACTCGTCCTTTCAAGGCCGAAGAAAGAGAAGTTTTTCAGTATATGGTTGAAGATTTTTATGATACTTTTATTACAAAAGTTGGTGAAGGCAGAAACATGGCAAAAGAAGAAGTGGATGCAATTGGACAAGGACGTGTTTGGAGTGGTGCAAATGCTATTGATATTGGTTTGATTGATGGCTTTGGGGGTTTAGAAGATGCTATTGAACTTGCAGCTGAAGTTGCTAATTTGGAAACATACAGAATTGTTAATTATCCAAAATTAAAAGATCCTTTCCAACAATTATTAGAAGATCTTCAAGGTAATGTAAAAACATCAATTCTTAAACAAGAGCTTGGTACTGAATATAAATATTACGAATCATTAAAAAACATAACTGAACAACAAGGTCTTCAGGCAAGAATTCCTTACGAAATAGATATTTATTAAAAATATTGGCTGTTTTAGGATAATCAGATTTTTGTAAAAATTTTTAGCTATAAGTGCTTTTGTAGTTAAATTTCCTGAAACAGCCTTTTCATTTTTATTGCAATGCTTTTCTTAGGTAATGTGATCAAAATTAGTTGGTGAATTTTAGGAAAGTTAAATAAAAAACTCCCCGTTTTTATCAGGGGAGCTAAAATAAAAAATCAATTCAATGACCTATTTCATAAATGAATCATGAAATTAAGTCATGCTGTAAAAATCATTTCCCTTGTCATCAACAAGTAGAAATGCCGGGAAATCTTTAACTTCGATTCGGTAAATAGCTTCCATTCCCAATTCCGGATATTCTAACAATTCTACATTGGTAATATTTTCTTGCGCTAGTAGGGCCGCAGGACCTCCAATACTACCAAGATAGAATCCTCCATGCTTTTTACATGCATCGGTAACAATCTGGCTACGGTTGCCTTTAGCGATCATTATCATGCTACCGCCATTACTTTGGAAAAGATCCACATAAGAATCCATTCGTCCAGCAGTAGTAGGCCCAAACGATCCTGAAGCCATTCCTTCAGGTGTTTTAGCCGGACCGGCATAATAAATTGGATGATCTTTTATGTATTGCGGTAAGCCTTCGCCACTTTCGATGCGTTCTTTAAGTTTTGCATGTGCAATATCACGTCCAACAATAATGGTTCCATTTAATGATAATCTCGCTCCCACCGTATGTTTAGATAATTCGCCCAAAATATTTTTTATTGGCTGATTCAGGTCAATAGTTACTGCTCCCTTTTCATCTGGCTTACGCAGTTCTTCAGGAATAAACCTTCCCGGATTGTCTTCCATCTTTTCAATCCAGATACCATCTTTATTTATCTTAGCTTTAATATTTCGATCAGCGGAACAAGAAACTCCCATTCCAACAGGGCACGAAGCACCATGTCTTGGTAAACGGACAATTCGTATATCCAATGCAAAGTGTTTGCCACCAAACTGAGCTCCAATTCCTAATTTATAAGCAGCCTTTAATATTTTTTTCTCTAATTCGATATCACGAAAAGCCTGACCACCTTCATTTCCTTGAGTTGGCAAATTATCGTAATATTTAGCAGATGTTAGTTTAACAGTTTTTAAATTTGTTTCGGCGGAAGTGCCTCCTATAACAAATGCTACATGGTAAGGCGGACAAGCCGCTGTTCCAAGTGATTTTAATTTTTCAATTAAAAAGTCTTCCAGTTTATCCGGATTTAATAGTGCTTTTGTTTGCTGGAAAAGAGCTGTTTTATTAGCTGACCCTCCTCCCTTTGCAACAAAAAGAAATTTATACTCATCCCCATCAGTTGCGTGAATATCTATCTGAGCAGGCAGGTTCGTACCTGAATTTTTTTCTTTGTACATATCCAAAGGGATGGTTTGCGAATATCGCAAACTTTCTTCTGTATATGTTTTATAAACTCCTTTTGAAAGAGCTTCTTCGTCACCTCCACCAGTCCATACAAGTTGCCCTTTTTTAGCAATAATACTGGCAGTACCAGTATCCTGACAGAAAGGTAGTTTACCTTTAACAGATACTTCAGCATTACGAATCATTGCCAAAGCAACAAATTTATCGTTTTCACTTGCATCAGCATCATATAAAATTGCTGCTACCTGCTTAAGATGGCTGGTGCGCAACATGAAGGAAGTGTCTCTAAGAGCAGCATTAGCAAGCTTAGTAAGTCCTTCAGGTTCGACTTTTAAAATGGTTTTACCTTCAAACTGAGCAACTGAAACATGATTTTCGGTTAATAAATAATATTCGGATTCATCTTTTCCTAAAGGAAACGGTTCCTGATACTTAAATTCGGGAGTAGGCATAATACATTAGTTTTTAGTTTATACTTTATGATAAAATAATTTACAGACAATCAGGCAATTGCTTATTACACAGTTGTCTGTAAATAGAAGTGAAAAGATACGAAATTTAAAGCAAGGCGTCAATATGTTGTACAATATCTCCCAGAACAGCCATGTCGTTTTTCACGATTATCGGACGTCTTATTAATTTAGGGTTTTCAACTAAAATTTTAATCCACTCTTTGCCTGAAAAGTCTTTACCTTTATATTTTTGCCTGTAATCAGCTTCTTGTGTTCTGATTATTTCCATAGGTTTTAATCCAAGTTTATTTAAAATATCTCCTAAACTTTTTTCTGAAAAAGGTTGATCTTTTAAATATTCAATAATTTCTGGTTTTATTCCTTTGTCTTCTAAATATTGTAAGCCTGTGCGACTTTTTCTGCACCTAGTATTATGGTAAATTTTATATGACATGGAATTATATTTTTGTAATTTATTCACGAATAAGATAATATCATCGACAGCAAAATCTTTGATTGGAATAATGGAATATTAGAATTTATCTGTTCTTCCATACAAACAACAGCCATTTTAATCTATCAATTTAAATATTTCATCCAATGATTTTTTCGATTTTGGTTGCAAATCTCTTGAAGCCTTACCAACAGCAACAAACGCAATTAAATGAGATGGACTCTTAATTGAGAGAATTTCTTCGAGAGCTTCTTTTGCCATCATTGGAGCACTTAACCAACAAGCACCATATCCTAAATCAACAGCCGATAATAAAATATTTTGAATTGCCGATCCTGCACTTTGCATATCAGGGAAATTACGCATTTTGTTAATTTCATCATGGCTTAGTTCCACTCCCTTTTCCAAAACAGACTCATAATCCTCCATGGCCATAGCAATTACAGCCGGCGCATTTTCAAAAAAAGTTGCAAACCATTCAACCTGCGATTTTACATTTTTCGATGCTATAGATTTGTTTGAAGGAAGTTGCTTAATCTTCTCACTGACCTTTACAGCCATCTTCGATAAAATTTCCTTGTTTGTAACAACATAGAATTTCCATGGTTGATAATTATTCACACTTGGAGCTAAACCTGCTCTGCGAACCAATTCTTTTAAATCTTCAACAGGAACTTTATCTTCAGTAAAATTCCTGATACTGGTTCTGGTTTCAATGACCTGTTTTAAATCCATAATTACTTATTTGAATTTATGTTAAATATAAGAAATTATTAGAATTTAAAAACCAACAATTAATCTTTTAATTCGTTTCTGAAAATAAAAAAAACCTGAAATAAATAATTTCAGGCCTTATAATAGAAAACGTCTTTTTTTTAATGATTTTCTAAAAATGATATCATAGATTCAAAGATCAACATTCCGTCTGTATTCCCCAGTTCATCATCAGCTCCACGTTCAGGATGCGGCATCATGCCAATTACATTCTTATTTGTATTGCAAATGCCGGCAATATTTTCAATAGAACCGTTAGGATTAGCTTCTGAAGTTATCTCTCCATGCTCGTTACAATATCTAAACAAAATTTGTCCATTCTGACGCATTTCCTGCAATGTTTCTTTTTTTGCAAAATATCTACCTTCGCCATGTGCAATAGGAATCATTAATGATTTTTGCTTATCGAGTTTTGCTGTAACACTACTAGAATTATTATCAGGAACAATGTAAATATTTTTACAAATAAATTTTTGATTATCATTATGCAACAATGCTCCCGGCAATAATCCGGTTTCGCAAAGAATCTGAAATCCGTTACAAACTCCAAATACAAAACCACCATTATTTGCAAATTCTATTACTTTTTCCATTATTGGCGAATAACGGGCAATAGCTCCTGAACGAAGATAATCGCCATAAGAAAAGCCTCCGGGTAAAACAATTGCATCAACACCTTGTAAATTGGTATTTTTATGCCAAAGTTCAACTACTTCGTGTTCCATAATGTTACGTAGAACATAAATCATGTCCTGATCGCAATTTGAACCGGGAAAGATAACTACTCCAAATTTCATTAAAAATATTTTTTGAAAGTTACGCTAAACTAATTGATATCCAACAAATTAATTTCCTGGGATTAATTTGATTTCCTCTCAAAGATATAATTATTTAATATCCTGAACAAATAATTAAATTACGGTTTAAAACAATAATAAAATAAATCTGTATTTTAGTGTGATCAATTAAAATCTACTATTATGAAAGTTATAAAATTCATTCTAAAATTCGTAGCCATAATTATTATTCTTTTTGTTCTATTTGTAGCATACGCGTCAATATCTGATTATAAACCAGAAATAACAGAATTAATATTTGAATCAGAAACACCAGACACAATTGATGTAAATAAAGAAATAAGCTTAATGATTTGGAATATTGGTTATTGTGGTTTAAGTGATGATATGGATTTTTTCTACGATGGCGGTAAGCAAGTTCGGACAAGTAAAGATAATGTTTTTGAAAATTTTGATTTTGTAAAATCAACTTTAAAGAATAACGATAGTTTAGATTTTATTTTGCTTCAAGAAGTTGATCTACATTCTAAAAGAAGCTATTTTATAAATGAACTGGATAGTTTTACTCATATACTACAGGGTTTTTATAATTATTTTGGTAAAAATTACGATGTAACATTTGTTCCTTCTCCTGTAACAAATCCTTTAGGCAGAGTAAAATCCGGTTTAGTTAGTTTTACAAAATACAATCCAAAATCAGTAAAAAGATATTCATTCCCCGGTAATTATTCGTGGCCGGTAAAATTATTTATGCTTGACCGGTGCTTTTTGGTTAAACGTTTTCCTACAAGCAATCAAAAAGAGATAATTATTATTAACACTCACAATTCTGCTTACGATGACGGTTCTCTGAAAAAACAACAAATGGAATATCTTAAAACTTTTTTACTGGACGAATTCAGTAAAGGAAATTACATTATAGTTGGTGGAGACTGGAATCAAAACCCTCCCGACATTGACTATACGGATATAAAAGAAAACTCTCCCACTAAAAGATTTGTCTTAAATCCTATAAATGTTGATTATTTACCTGAAAACTGGACATGGTTTTATGACCCCGAAACTCCAACAAACAGGTATTTAAATGCGCCTTATCAAAAAGGAGAAACTATTACTCCTATCATAGATTTTTATCTTATGTCACCAAACATAATCCCTGTTAGTATAAAAACTCAAAATTTTGATTTTAAACATACCGACCATCAGTCTGTTACATGCAAAATATTATTTAAATAAGGTTTAAGCTTTTTATTGTAAATATTATTGATTTTCTATACAACTTGCCCCTTCAACTTTTAAGGCTTATTAAATCAGGGTTAATAATTCTTCCTTCATCAAAAAAATATCTGTTAGGATCGTGAAAGAATACAGAATATCCGGAATTTTTCTTATCTTTAATTCCATAGATTGCCAATGTAGGTTTTGATTTGTTAAATCTCATTTTAAACTATTGGTTGGCAAATTTGTTTTTTATTTTAAAAGTAAATTAACTAAGCATATTTTTTTCAATATTAGTTAATTATCTATTTTTGCATTTTTAAAGCAAACTATTTTAATAAATTAGCGTATTTTAGTATATCAATTTATAACTGAAAGCTCGGAATGATTCTATCAGATCAAGAAGTTCAATTTTTTGTAAACACTATTAAAAACTCTTCGGGTTACGATTTTAGTGAATATTCCGAGAAATCGCTGAAACGCCGTTTACAAAAAATACTTATTGATAACAATACCGATCTTCTAGGCATAATCAACAAAGTAAAAACAAATAAAGTCTTTCTGGAAAAAACTGTAAAAGATATTACAGTAAATACAACAGAACTTTTTCGTGATCCGCAAATATGGCAAACATTAAAATATCGAATCCTTCCTAAGTTTTCAGAAAACAGAAATATCAACATTTGGCATGCTGGCTGTTCTACAGGTCAGGAAGTTTATTCAATGATGATATTATTAAATGAGCTTGGACTATATGATAAAGCAAAAGTTTTTGCCAGCGATTTAAATACCGATGCCCTTGACGCTGCTAAAAAAGGAAATTATAAATATCGATTTAATATTGGATACCTTGATAATTTTGATAAAGTAATTAAGGAGAATCCGTTTAATTATGAGGAGTATAACGATGTGCCTTATTCAAAATACTTTAAAATAGATAAGGTAACTGACTCAATACAAATGAATGATTTCCTCAGACAAAAACCTATTTTCAGGCAACATGATTTAGTACATGGAGGGGATCTGTATTTCGCAAAATTTGATCTTATCTTGTGTAGAAATGTTATTATTTACTTTAAATACAGTTTACAAAATAAAGTATTTAAACTTTTTCATGAACATCTTTACACAAATGGATATTTGGTTTTAGGTATGCACGAAACGATGCTCGGAGAAATTACATCAAGATTTGATAAAAAAGGACAAGCATACCGAAAAAAGTAACCGATGCTAAAAGTATTACAATGAATAGATATGAACTAGGCATAGTCGATACACGAAACATAATTAAAACATTGCAAGATGTTTATAATTATGATTTTAAAAATTATGCTCTTACTTTTTTTAAACGAAGAGTTGAGAAAATAATTATAAATCATAATTTAAAAGATGCTGATGGGTTTATTCAAAAAATAGAAACAAATAAAGATTTTTTTGAGATATTCCTGCATGAAATGTGTGTCGAAGATACAGAGATGTTTCGCGATCCTTCACTCTGGAGAGTTCTAAAAGAAGAATTATTCCCAAAAATTATTCATGGTGCAGTAAACTTTAAAATATGGTTCCCTGAAGTTTCTTCGGGCGAAGAATTATTCTCAACAGCTATCATACTTAAAAAATTAAATCTTTTAAAAAATGTTCAGCTTATTGCATCAAGTATAAGCGAACTTGGAATTGAAAAAACAAAAAAAGGCCTTTTCGATCCGAAAAAAATAGAAGTAAACGATCCGAATTTTAAACGTGTTTTTAGCGAAAGTGAGCTTTCTGATTTTTATACACACGAAAATGACACAGTAAATTGGAGTACTTCTTTGATTGAGAATACCAAATTTATAAAACAAAATATTATATTTGATGATTATCCTAAAGGGATAAAATTAGTATTGTTCCGAAATCAAATGATTTATTACAATCAAATTTTACAAGAACGATTTATTAAAATAATTTATAACAGTTTGGTTCCGGGCGGACATATTGTTATCGGGAACCACGAAAAGATTGATTATTGGAACTCAGATAAAGATTATACCTTGATTAACAAGGCTGAAAGTATTTATAAAAAGAAATTATCATAAGATAAATGTACAAAGCAGTAGTAATAGGTGGATCTGCAGGAAGTTTTCAGGTAATCACAAAAATTTTAAGTTCATTACCTAAAAATTTCCCTTTACCGGTATTGTTATGTTTGCACAGATTAAAACATGTGCGTTCAGGCTTTGTTGAAGCTTTGTCTATTAAATCTACTATTCCAATTGTTGAGCCTTACGACAAAGAAACCATAAAACCCGGAAAAGGATATCTTGCTCCTTCAAATTATCACATGTACGTTGAGCTGAATAAACGAATTGCTCTATCGACAGAAGAACCAGTGAATCATTCAAGACCATCGATTGATCTTACTTTTGAAACAGCAGCTCAAGCTTATCGCGATAAATTAATTGGAATCATATTATCAGGAGCAAATCGTGATGGAGCATATGGATTAAAAAAATTGAAACATGCCGGAGGATTAGCAATTGTACAAGATCCAAACGAATGCCAGGTAAAAACTATGACCGAAGCATCGCTAAAATTAACAACTGTAGATCATATATTTACAACAGAACAAATTATCAGTTTTTTATTAAAGTTAAAATGATAATTATTGATGAAGACCAGTAGAATATATAAAACATTAGCATTTTTAGCCATTATCGCTGAACTTATAATATTTTTTGTGCTTTTCGGAAAGATTCGAAATTTATTGTTAGACTATAATATTTCAGAAAATCAACAGCTTATATATGTATTATTAATTCTTGCTGTTATTATTGTTGTCTTTCTTTTTATACTTTCCATTTTAACTTCACATGAAAAAATTTCAGAAGAAAAATACATAAAAAAAGATACTAATCTGCTCGATGAAAATTCAAAGCAAAAAGAAGTTGCTAAAAAACAAGACGACGAAGAATTAATTGATATTGAGAATTATATTAAAAAGATTTTACCAAAAGAGAATTCCAAATTAGATCTGGAAAAATATACTGAAAAATTATTGTCAAATATTGCAAAAGAATTTGATGTAGTACAAGGCCTGTTTTTTGTTAAAGAAAAAGAATCTGACATTTTTAATATCGCAGGTAAATATGCTTACTTTGGTGATGAAGAACCCAAAAGCTTTAGTTTGAGTGAAACATTATCCGGCCAGGTAGCAAAAAACAAAACCACATTAAATCTAAAAGAAATTCCTGAAAACTATGTTACAATATTATCAGGACTTGGAAGCAGCTCTCCAAATCATTTAATAATTATTCCGATTATTTTGGAAGATAAAACGATAGCAATCGTAGAGCTGGCTTCTTTTAAAGAATTTAAACGTAACTTTAGCGATTTGCTCGAAGGAATGTCAGATCAAATTGGAAAAGCTTTAATGAAATATTAAATTATTATCCCTGTATATGACTGTTAAAAAACAGAAAAATAAATTAAGTGCAATCTCCTATAATGATATAATTATTGGTGTAGGAACATCTTTTTTATTTCTTTTCATTTCGTGGATGATAGATATTTTAAACAATAACTTAGGTGTTTCTATAAATACAATCGCCGATATCCATAGAAGTAATCCTATACACTGGTTAATAGATATCCTTCCTTTTATTGTTGGCATAGTAATTTATTTCTCAATTAAGAAAAGGGAAAAAGATAAAGCAGCTTTTGAAAAAATAATTGACCAACGAAACCAGGATATTAATAGGAATGCAAGATTTGCCAAAAAAATCGGGGAAGGTATTTACGATGACCATGATGATTTAGTTGACGAAGATGATATAATTGGCAGATCTCTAATTGTTATGCGCGATAATTTACTTGCAAATAACAAAAAAGAAAAAGAACAAAACTGGATATCTGAAGGAAAGGATTTAATTTACAGTATTCTTCGTATGCATAACAATATAGATAAATTGGCATACGAAGTAATCATTAAATTAATAAAATATATTAACGTAATACAAGGCTCTTTTTATATTTATGATGAGGAGGAACGTAAGCTTATTAACCTTGCAACTTATGCTTACAACAGAAAAAGATTTGTAAATCAGGAATTTAAAATTGGAGAAGGCTTAATTGGACAGTGTGCATACGAACAAGATATAGTTTATCGTACAGAAATACCTGACAATTATGCATCAATCACATCCGGAATATTAGGGAATAAAAAACCTTCAAGTATTCTAATAGTTCCTTTAATTACAGAGGAAAAATTACAGGGAATAATTGAATTTGCTTCAATTGAAGACAAGTTCCAAACACTAACAATCAAGTTTTTAAAAGAATTAGGAGAGATTATAGCTCGTACTCTCTACAACTTAAGGATGAACCAGAAAACTGAGAAGCTCCTTCAGGAATCTCAGCAAATGACCGAGGAACTTAAAGAAAACGAAGAAGAACTTCGTCAGAATGCCGAAGAAATGCGTTCTACTCAGGAAGAACTTGAAATTTCAAATAAGAATCTCGAAACTCAAATAAAAGAAGTTGAGAATGCCCAAAAACGTTTACATTCATTACTGGAAAATGCATCTGAGATTATCTCAATCTACGATAGTGAAATAAAACTAAAATATCAAAGTCCCTCGGTAACAAAAATTCTTGGATACACTCCTGACGAGATGATGAGTGGTAAAGACATGGATCGACTGACAGCCAAAGGCGAAGCAGCCATGAAAGAAATATTTGAACAACTATTAGAAGACCAGCATACACCACGAACTATTCAGTATACATACATTAAAAAAGATGGTAAGAAAATTCATATTGAAACAACAGGAAGAAACTTACTTAATGATCCTGCAATAAATGGTATTATATTAAATTCTCAGGATATAACAGAGAGGAAAAGAGCTGAGAAAGAAGAAAGAATGAAAAGTAAAATGCAATCTCTTTCTGAAAACAGTCCCGACTTAATACTTCGAATGAATACTAAAGGCCAGTTCTTTTACGCAAATCCAATGGTTGACGATTATATCGGTGTTAAATCAAAAGATATAATAAATGGAAGAATTGATGAATTAAATATTGAACCATCATTAGTTGAATTCTTTAAAGATTCTATAAAACAAATCAGAAAAACAAATCAGAAATTAAACCAGGAAATAGCCATGTCCACGGCTAATCTTGGTGAAAGAATCATGAATTACAATGCGATCCCCGAATTTAATGAAAATGAACTTGAGACTGTTTTGTTTGTAGGTCACGATATAACGGAGGCAAAACAAATAGAGCTTGAAATAAAAGACAAAAATAAAAAAATTAATGAGAGCATAAATTATGCTCAGCGTATTCAGTCTTCAATACTTCCAAGCACAACAATTATTCAGGAGTATATACCCAAATCATTCATTTTTTATCTCCCTCGCGATGTTGTAAGTGGTGATTTTCCCTGGTTCTTTAAAAAAGATGATGTCTTATACATTTCTGCTGTTGACTGTACCGGACATGGCGTGCCTGGAGCACTTTTATCATTTATTGGTTATTTCCTACTTAACAATATAGTCGATCACGATGTAAATTATTCAGCTGGTCAAATACTGGACAAATTGCATTTTGGTGTTAGAAGCACATTAAAACAGGACAGAATTGATGCTGACGCACGTGATGGAATGGATATCGCTTTTTGTAGAATAAATCTTAAAAAGAAAGAATTGCAATATTCAGGAGCACACCGGCCACTTTATCTATTGCGTAATGGAGAATTGTTAGAATATAAAGGAAACAGAAAAGCAATTGGGGGTATTCCTCACAGAAAAAAGGCTGAAAAAGATTTTGTAAATCATTCAATTGAAATAATTAAAGGAGACAAAATATTTATTTTCTCAGACGGAATGCCTGATCAAGTAGGTGGTGCCGAAGGAAGAAAATATTCTCCTCAACGTATCCGATCTATTATTGTTGAAAACAAAGATCTTGATATGCAACAATATGCAAGTTTATTTTCAACAGATTTTAAAAAATGGAAAGGTAAGAGCAAACAGATTGATGATGTGTTATTAATTGGAATAGAATTTTAATTTTTTATTATTTTAATAAATATTAATTTTACAGCTTATGGATAAAAGTAATGTAAAAGGCTTTCTGGAATTTGTATATGATTTTTATCGTTCTATGAAAGCTCACGAAATTACTTTGGTATATGAAGGTGAAATTACTCACCAAATTACCAAAGCGTTTACTTCTCTAACAGAATCGAATATGGCCAAACAGTCAGAAGCGAATTCAGTTCAGAAGAAGGTGTTCCATGTTATGGTTGAATGCTTGCAAAATATTAGTAAGCATGCAGATTCTTTCGGATCTGACGACTTCATTTTTGCAGGTCGAGGCATATTTATGGTAAGTAAAGGAAAAAGTGATTATCATGTTACTACTGGTAATGTTATCGAAAACGATAAAATCGAAGAGCTTACCGAGATGCTAAACCATATTAATGACTTAGACAAAGAAGGTCTGAAAGAACTTTACAAAAGCCAGATGAAAGAAGGAAGACTTTCTGAAAAAGGTGGTGCAGGGCTTGGATTTATTGACATTGCTCGTAAAACAGGCAAGCAGCTCGATTTTCACTTTTTACCAATAGATGAAGGAAGTTCTTTTTTTCTATTAACATCTTCAATTGCTAGAAACTTATAAAATAATAAATCATGGAAGTAATAAAGCTCAAAGGAACTGATGATACTCCAACCATTATTCTTGATAAAGAAAATGGTATTTTTGAAATTTCAGGCAGATCACTTCCTGAAGACGTAACAACATTCTTCGAGCCTGTGCTAAACTGGCTTGATGATTACCAGGAAGAAGCAAATGATCAAACAGTATTTGCATTTAAACTTGTTTACTTCAACACAGCATCTTCAAAATTAATTCTTGACATTTTGATGAAACTTGAAGAAATGCACGAGAATGGTAAAGAAGTTTTAATTAAATGGTTCTTCCCCGATGATGATGAAGATATGGAAGAAGCAGGTGAAGAATATGCTGATATTGTAGATATACCATTTGAACAGGTAAGTTATACAATGTAATTGCTTATTTATTATTGTTTTTCTTTGTATCATTTTTTAACTTAAAATTATGAGTGAAGAGATTTTAAAAGCCCTTATGCAATTGTTTGCTATTATCGCAAAACAAGACGAAGGAGTAGAATCCAGCGAAAGGGAATTTGTAAAGAATTTCTTAACTCAGCAATTAAATGATGAAGTAGTACCTGAGTACATGGCTCTTTTCGACGAAAAAGCCGGTGTTACAGGAGAAAAAACTGAAAAAAATGACAAAGTAAAACTTACATCAGTAAAAGATTCTGTTAGAATTTTAGGGATTTGTAAAAAGATTAACAAAACTTTAACACAAAAACAGAAAGTTATTGTTCTTGTTAGAATTTTTGAGTTAGTAAATGCCGACCGAAAGTTCTCAGAACAACGAATGGCAATCATTCATACTGTATCCGAAGTATTTAAATTTACCAGAGACGAATTTCGCAGTATTGAAAGTTTTGTAATTCATACCGAAGTTTCCGAAATAGATAACCAGGGTACTCTTATCATTAGTGATAAAGAGAATCAATGCAAAGAAGCCAAACACGTTAGAGTTGAAGCCCTGGATGGTAACATTCTTATCCTTCAGATTAAAAGCGTTGAGCTCTATTTTATGCGCTACAATGGTAATGAAGACATTTTCTTAAACGGACTACCTGTAAATAATAAACGAATTTACCTTTTTGCTAGCGGAGGAACAATTAAACTACCAAAGGGTAAGCCAATTTACTACAGTGATATTGCTGCTCATTTCCTTGCTGACAGTACAGCTACAAAAATTTCTTACATAGCAAGAGATATTAACTTTGTTTTTCCAAACGGAGGTATAGGGTTAAGGAATATAAATTTTTCTGAAGATCAAGGTAAATTAATCGGCTTGATGGGTGCCAGTGGTGCGGGAAAAACAACCTTGCTTAATGTACTTACCGGTCTGAATGAACCTACTTCCGGCGAGATTCTGATCAACGGAATAAATCTTCATAAAGAAAAAGAAAAACTTGAAGGTGTTATTGGCTATATTCCGCAGGATGACTTATTAATTGAAGAACTAACTGTTTTTCAAAATCTTTATTATAATGCCAAGTTATGTTTCAACGATAAAACAGAAGAAGAAATCGTTGAACTGGTACATAAAACCCTGACAAGTTTAGGCTTATTTGATCGTAAAGATCTTAAAGTAGGCTCTCCAATGAATAAAATGATTAGCGGAGGACAACGAAAAAGACTAAATATTGCTCTGGAGCTTATCAGAGAACCATCTATCCTTTTAGTTGATGAACCTACTTCGGGACTTTCTTCCAGAGACTCAGAAAATGTTATGGACTTGCTTAGAGAGCTAGCCCTTAAAGGAAAACTTATTTTTGTTGTAATCCATCAACCTTCATCGGACATATATAAAAAGTTTGATAATATGATGATTTTGGATACAGGTGGTTATATGATTTATTATGGCAACCCTGTCGAAGGAGTTATGTATTTTAAAAGGCTCGATGCACAAATCAATAGCGATGTTGGCGAATGTCCTACCTGTGGTAATGTTAATCCCGAACTTATTTTTAACATTATCGAGGCCAAAGTAGTTGATGAATATGGAAAATATACCATAAAAAGAAAAATCTCACCTCAAAAGTGGGAAGAAAACTTTACTGAAAATATTAAGCTTGAAGAAACTGAAGCTATAACAGAAGCCCCTCCATCTACTTTAAATATTCCGTCCTGGTTTAAACAACTTGAAATTTATACCATCCGTGATTTCCTTTCTAAAATTAGTAATACTCAATATATTGCACTTAACTTACTCGAAGCTCCTTTATTAGGATTTCTTCTTTCTTACATAATACGTTACATTGCCGATCCTAATTCTAATATTTACATATTTAGAGAAAACGAAAATATTCACATTTATATATTTATGGCACTAATCGTTTCCTTATTCTTAGGTTTGACAGTTAGTGCCGAAGAAATATTTCGTGACAGGAAAATTCTAAAACGAGAAGCTTTCCTTAATTTAAGCCGATCAGGCTACCTGTCTTCAAAAATATTCATCCTGTTCTCTATATCAGCCATTCAATCTATTCTTTTTGTTTTAGTTGCTAACAATATTCTGGGATTAAGAGCAATGACTTTTGAGTTTTGGTTTGCTCTTTTTACAACTGCTGCTTTTGCTAATATGTTAGGCTTAAATATTTCAGCAACATTTAATTCTGCTGTTACAATATATATTATCATCCCGCTTTTAATGATTCCGATGATGACATTAAGTGGAGCAATGTTCCCCTTTGATAAAATGAATAGAGTCGTTGGGGGCATTAAGAAAGTACCACTTATCGCTGAATTTATGCCAACAAAATGGTCTTTCGAAGCTTTAATGGTAAATCAGTTTAAAAATAATAAATTCGAAAAAAACTTTTATGAAATAGAAAAACGTGAAAGTAATGCCGATTTCAAACAAGTTTATTATATTCCTGAATTAGAAAAGCGATTTACATATATTGAAGATAACTGGTATAAATTTGATAATGATAAAGAAGTAAAAGAAACAATAACCGAATATTTAAGATTACTTAAAGCAGAACTCTCAAAAGAAGAAATCAGAACCGGAATTTCCTTAGAAATTGGACATCAGCTAGATACAGTAAGGTTAAACGAAATTGTTTTAGGTAAAACTTCGGAGTTTATTGATAAGATTTACTCTTATTATGGAACGATTTTTCAGAAAGCTAATAATGAAAAAGAAAATAAGATTCGATACCTGCTTAAAACAACCCCTGAGCTTTATCGAATGAAACGTGCTGCGTTCCATAATGAAGGCGTTGAAGATCAGGTTAAGAAAGTTTTTGAAAAAAATAAAATTATACAATATAAGGATGAATTAATCCAACAAGTTGATCCAATTTACAGAGATCCGGATATTGAAGGATTCTTTAATTTTAGATCTCATTTTTACGCTCCGAGAAAATATTTTGCCGGCCAATACCATAATACATACTGGTTTAACATGATCTTTGTTTGGATAATGTCTGCTGTTTTATATATAACTTTATATTATAACTTGCTAAAAAAATTACTTGATCTGCCAGAAAAGATTAAGTTTAAAAAATAATATTTCAAGATATTGAATATTTTTATATCTTTATGCTATGTGTTAAATTTGCAATATAACTGAAAATCAACACTATTAAACATGAACAAACGACTGATTTACATATTATTACCATTATTAATATTTGCAGCATGCCGTTCAGATAAACAAAAAGATGTGGACTTTTCTAAAGAATTTGAAGTACCTGACTCTGTGATATATGATGGAGAACTTGAAATTTCTGAACAAGCAATGGATGATATTGTTCAAAATATTTCTTCACCTGTGGAAATAGCTGCATTAATAAAAGCTGTTGGTGTACCCTTTTCTAAAGATTATCTTGCTACAACTGATTTTGTTGATGACTATAATACAAGCTTTGAAAAAGCCATCGGTCTTGGAATTTTTGGTGCTGATCTGGGGTATCAGAATATGTATAATAAAACGGGTGGGGTAATTGATTATATCTCTGCTATTAGAACTCTTGCAGACGGAATTCGTGTTGGACAGTTTTTTGATTTTACTACCTTAAAACGTTTAGCTACTAATAATCAAAATCTGGATTCGTTAATGTATATATCTGTCCAGAATTTTAACCAAATGGATCGCTATTTGCGTGAAAACAACAGAAGTAATTTAAGTTCGTTAATTGTTGCAGGTGTTTGGATTGAAAGTATTTACTTATTAGGAGAAGTTATTAAAGAGGCACCAAACGCCGAACTCTCAGAAAAAATAGGAGAACAAAAAATTATATTAAGTAATTTAATGTTATTGCTAAAAAATTACGAAAGAGATCCATCGATTAAAGAGCTTATTGATGATTTATCTGAAATCCAGGAAATTTACAAAGATGTTACTATTACGTATGAAAAAGGAGAACCCGAAGCAATAGAACAAGATGGAATGTTAATTATTATACAAAACGACAAACAGTATATCGAAATTTCAAACGAAACATTATTTAAAATAATAGATAAAACTGTTGAAGTTCGCAATAAAATAATACAGTTGTAAATATGAGAAACATTTATATAATCTTTGCCTTATTTGCAATCATCTTATTAGGAAATAGTAATAAATTATCTGCCCAGTCTGGTCAGGAATTGGTTGATATTTGTGGAATGATAGCCGGTGACGCTACCTATTTAAAAGACTTTCAGATAAAGTTAGAAGCAGCTAAACCAGGAGAAGAACCTCCAAGAGCTGCATATTCTGTAGTATTAAGTAAAAACACTAAATATCGTTTCTCAATCTGTAATTCTAAAGACTTCTCAGGAGAAGCTATTTTACAGATTTATGATAATAATAGATTATTAGGAACAACCTATTTAGTAGCTACAGGAAAAAGCTATCCGAGCGTTGATTTAAAATGTTCACAAACAGGCGTTTATCATATTTTCACATCCTTTAAAGAAGGTAAGCAAGGGATGGCGGTTGTACTACTATCATTTGTCGAAAGATTATAGCTAACTTAAATTATTATTACGATAAAATAATAGCTCATTAATTAATGAGCTATTATTTGTATATACACTAATGAGCCAATTAAAATCAATAAAATGCCATTTAAATACCACGATTTCTTAGTAGCATAAAAATAGTCGGTTAACAAAAATGAAATAGGAATACTCATCAAATAAATTATTTCATAAGTCACATTTTTAAATATCAGGAATAAGCCTAAACTAATAAAAAATAACCACCAATTAATTTCAAAATATTTCCTGGTTTTAATTTTTCTCTTTTGATAATTACTAACAATAGTATAACTGGCTACAATTATAATAAGCACTAAAAATCCATAAAAAATATAATAAGAAAAATGAAGCGAATAAAAGGTTTTTATTAAGCTAAAATTGGCAATGAAATGGCCAATTAACCTGACAAGTTCACTCTCTTCTAAGAATACAAAATAGTAAACAAAAATAAATAAATAAGGCGTTAAAAAGCCAAGTAAGCCAACAATCCATTCCCTGCCAATAAAAGATCTTAGAATCGATAAGGAAATCCAAATAATTAAAATAAATATGGCCAAAGGCCCCCAAAATAAAGACGCAATAGAAACAAAAAATCCTGCTAAATACAACCTATCCAATGCGTACTCAGTTCGATAAGTGCTAAATAGAAAGTTTATTGCAATAAATATAAAAATAGTACCTATAATCACAGGATTTATCCTATGCAATTGTATAAAACTACTTGAAATTATTACATAAAAGAAAGCCGGTAAATATGTTCTGTAATTAATTAAAATATGTTTTTTATTAAACTGAACCAGTAAGAATGCTTGTAATAGAACTAACAAAAATGTAATAAACAATGAAAGAAAAGAATTATACTGAATATTGCCTGTGATAAACTCATAAAATGGCATATTAATATTATCGGAAGGAATAGTAATTGCTAAAGGATCAATAAATGAATAAACCCAAAGCAAAGTTCCTAAGAGAATAATTAGAACAATTACAAATGGCTGGTTACTTTTTAAAACATTTGAAAACATAATTTCTATTTTAAATCAAACCCTATATCTTTTCTGTAGTTCTTGCCCTTGAAATCAATCATTTCAGCATTCTTATAACTCTTTTCAAGCGCATCAGCCATATTTTTCCCGTAAGAAGATACTGCTATTACACGTCCACCATTTGTAATAATCTCAGATTCTGAGCGTTTCGTTCCAGCATGAAACAAAATAGAATTGCTAACTTTTTCAATATTTTCAATTTTTTTCCCTTTTTCATAACTCCCGGGATATCCTTCCGAAACTAACATCACTGTTGTACAAGCTTTATCATCAATTTCAAAATCTGCTTTATATAAAGTTTCATCAGCAGTATGCTTTAATAAATCAACAATGTCTGATTTAATTCTTGGGATAACAACTTCTGTTTCAGGATCGCCCAATCGTACATTATATTCAATTACGAAAGGCTCCCCTTTTACATTAATTAATCCAAAGAAAATAAAGCCTTTATATTTGATCTTTTCTTTAATAAGACCATCCATTGTTGGTTTTATTATTTTGTCTTCAATTTTATTTAAGAACTCTTTATTTGCGAAAGGTACCGGCGAAACAGCACCCATCCCTCCGGTATTTAATCCTGTGTCTCCTTCTCCAATTCGTTTATAATCCTTTGCTTCAGGTAATATTTTATATGATTTGCCATCAGTTATAACAAATACAGAAAGTTCAATTCCGTCTAAAAATTCTTCAATAACAACTGTAGCGCTTGCATCACCAAACTGGCCATCGAGCATTTGTTCTAATGCCTCCTTTGCTTCATTAAGATCATCAATAATTAAAACGCCTTTACCCGCTGCAAGACCATCAGCTTTTAAAACATAAGGAGATGATAAGCTTTCTAAAAACTTCTTCCCTTCTTCTAATGTTGCCTTTTTAAATGATTGATACTTTGCAGTTGGTATATTGTATTTAGTCATAAAATCTTTTGCAAAATCTTTACTACCCTCCAATATAGCTCCGGCTTTTACAGGACCTATTACAGATATATTTTTAAGCTCAGAATCTAACATAAAATAATCACTAATACCGTCAACTAATGGTTGCTCCGGCCCCACAACAACAATGTCGATTTTTTTCTCAATAGTAAGTTTTTTTATAGCTTCAAAATCTGATAGTTTAATATCAATATTTTCACCAATATCAGCAGTCCCGGCATTTCCCGGAGCAATATAGAGTTTGTCAATTTTATCACTTTGACTAATTTTCCATGCAAGGGCATGTTCGCGCCCACCCGAACCTAAAAGGAGTATGTTCATCTGTTTATAATTTTATTGGAAACAAAGATATTTAAAATTTAAAATTATAAATGCCTAAAATGAACTAAAATTATATAATGATTAATGTATATTGATAAAAAGGGATCACTTCATATTTCTGTGGGATGATAAAAATTTAGCATAAATTTTAGCTACTCTGTATAAAAAGAAAATCTTGGTTAATAAATTAGTCCAAAAGTTTTATTTTAGGATTACTTCACCTTCCGTCCTTCGGACACCTCCCTCAAGGGAGGACTTCTAATTTGATATCCATTTTAATTGAAGCAAGTATCCCCTTGAGGGGATTATAGGGGTGAATTGCAGACATTTGATAATTTAGAAACTTCTTGTTCTATAATAGTCAAAACCATAATTACAATTTGCTTCCATCTGTATAAGCAAGCCGTACTACGGCTAATTGCTTAAAAAATAATTCCTATTGGAATAATAAACGGTATTATTAACAAAAAAGCCCCTCCCGATAATAGCTATCGGGATAGGGACTTCATAATATGTTCATCTATTGTTTAGGCTCTAGTTTAATTTAGCGTTGTTATGTTCGATATTTTTGGACTAAAGTCCTTCTATCTAATGTACTAACTAACCCCAGCTTTAAAGCTGGGGTTATGAATATGCCATTAAAACAGGGCTTTAGCCCCTTCGTTTTTTCAACGCTTATTTAAACTAAAACCATTGCTTATTGCAACAATATTTTCTCTTTAAAGATAAACTGATTATTATAAATTCTAATAAAATAAATTCCTTTCGGATAATTCGATAAATCAAGTTCTTCTTTAGTAATTCCATGTGATTTAATTTCCTTATTAAACAAAACCTGACCGGAAATAGTCAAAATCTCAATTTTATAAACATCATCTATTTCAAAATCAATTTCTACATTTAATTTAGCAGAAGTAGGATTTGGATATAATTTTATTTTATCAGAAATAATTAAATCATCAATAGCATTTGTATATCCAACGGTTATTGTACTTGACGAAACAGGTCCACAAGCATTTTCATCTGTTACATCAACAGTATAATCGCCAGGTAATAAAGTATTAAATATTCCTGTTATATTTGAATCATCTCCAGGATTTAAATCGTAAGTTAAAGTTCCTGTACCACCAGAAGCAACAACTGTTATTGTTCCATCAGCTGTAGTTTGAGATGAAGCATCTGTTGAGTTTTCAGAGTCAATTGAAATCTCCAAAGGATCATCAAGCACTATTGCAAATACTGATGCACATGAATTATCATCAGTAACAGTAACATCATATGTTCCTGCACTTAATCCGGTCTGGTCTTCTGCATCAGCAACTAAACCAGAGCCATCTGTTGTAGCCCAACTATAAATATAATTAGCAGCAACTGTTCCACCACTAATTGTTATATCTATACTTCCATCTGTTGAACCATTACAAGTAGGGTTAATTGCATTTGAGCTTTCAAGATTTATAACTGTGGGTTCGTTTATTGAAATTGATGCAGTAACGGTACACAAATTATCGTCAGTTACGGTTAAATCATAAGTACCTGCTCCTAATCCTGTCTGATCTTCTGAATCGGCAACCAAACCAGACCCGTCAGTTGTTGACCAATTATATGTATAAACAGTTGCTATTGTTCCTCCAGAAGCAGTAATATCTATACTGCCATCTGTTGAGCCATTACATGTTATATCAATTACTGTGCTATCAATTGCCAATTCTGTTGGTTCAGTTATTATCAAAGTAGAACCGGCAACTTCACATAAATTAGCATCCTGTACTTTCACCTGGTA
>JAIORB010000104.1 GCA_021108325.1 Bacteroidales bacterium
CGAATTTTCGTTGGGATTGGATTGGCAAGAAGTAAAAAAACAACCTGATGATATTTTGAATCTAGCTGAAAATATTGCCAAAGAGAAAAAGTTGAAGTTCATTATTTGTATTGATGAGTTTCAGAATATTTCAGGATTTGAAGACCCATTGGCTCTGCAAAAGAAAATGCGATCGCATTGGCAAAAACACAAAAATACATCATATTGCTTGTATGGAAGTAAAAGGCATATGTTAATGGAAGTTTTTGCTTCGCCTTCGATGCCTTTTTATAAGTTTGGAGACATTCTGTTTTTACAGAAAATTGACAAAGAAGAATGGATTTCATTCTTAAAAAAACGTTTTTCTGAAACAGGGAAGAAAATAGGTAATGATAATGCTCTTCTTATTACAAATTTTGCAGATTGCCATCCATATTATGTACAACAACTTGCTCAACAAGTTTGGTTAAGAACAGAAAAGGAATGTTATAGTGAAATAGTTATAACTGCTCATGAAAGCCTTGTAATGCAGCTTAGCCTTCTCTTTCAATCCTTAACGGATGAATTGAGTAATACTCAAATAAACTTTTTAAAGGCTGTTTTAAGCGAAGCAAAACAACTGAGCTCACAAAAAACTTTGCAGGAATTTAGTTTGGGAACATCAGCAAATGTATTGAGAATTAAGCAAGCCTTATTGAATAAAGAAATTATTGATATACAAGGGAGTATGGTAAGTTTTCTTGATCCTATTTACAAATATTGGTTAAAGAATTATTTTTTCAAGATTTGAGCAAGATAAGGGTATAGTTTATATAAAAACGAATTTATTAACGAATGCTTTTCATTGTTCCATCGTCCGTAAATACCTATATGTGGTTTTGATTCTTTTCCTTTTGTCATAATTATTCTTATAAACTGTCTTTAAAATAATTTATGTTATCAGTTTGAATAAAATCAGGATGCATTGATAAAACAGACTTCAAATCATCTAAAGAATTAGGAGTCCATAGTTGAATAGATAAACCCTTTTTATGCGCAAGTTCCATGTTTTTTTTACTAACACATGAATCACGATAATTTTGTGAAACTCCAGTGTAATCTTTTTTATAAGCTTTTTTAATTAGCTTTTCAAAATTAGCAAAACCAAGCAAATAAGTGTTTATTTCAGAGTTATATTTAAAACGATCAAGTAAATATTCAGATTCAGATTCAATCATAATTTGGTTAGAAATTTTATATTCTTTTGCCAACTGAATTACTATATCTGCAATCCGATTTAAATATTCGGCAGAAGCATATCCCTTGTTAAAACAATCTGGATTAAATATGATTTTAACATCTAATGATATTACTTTGTTTATTTGGTTTTCATCGAAATACTTAAATATTTCGTTCAAAGTATTAATTTTTGTGTTTGGGTGAAGATATTCAAAATGTTGTGTTATCTGGTCATCCATAAGTTGAGGGATGCTAATTAATGTGGAATCTTCAGTATAAAATTGAGGATCGTGATATACCCACACAGTTTTGTCCAAGCTCATTTGAATATCCAGTTCCACGCCATCAGTAATATCAAGTGCTTTAATAATTGCAGATAAAGTATTATCCATTAAAGTATCATTGTAACCTTTTATTCCGTAAGCTCTATGACCTAGGATTTTTGTTTTATGGTTTGCATTGTCATATTTGTTTTGTGAGCAACCAAAAAATAATAATAAAGTAATTACAAGTATTATTGGGATTTTAAATCTATTCATCTGATATTAAAAGATTGTTTTGAGTAATATAATTATTTAAGATCACAAAATTAGCAAGATCTTGTTTTAAAGAGTCAAGTAAATCTTGATTTTCGATTAATTGAAGATTTAGGTTATCTTGTAATAAAAATAACTCACCATTTGATAACAAATAATCACCAGAAATATAATCAGTTATTTCACGATTTGTTCTCATTAACGGAATAATATGAGTATTTCTAAATTTTTTTTCAAAATCAATTTGGTTACCCAACCAATGTGCTTTTTCTGGCATCTTAAAATTGAAATTTTTAGATAAAAAAGGATAAAATGCAGGAGTGATGTTGGCATGAGATGATACCGATGAAAATCTAACTGGCTCTTTTAACATTGGAGAGAAAATAATAAAAGGGACATGATAGATGTCGATTTTACTTTTTGCGTTTTGACTGCCTATTCGATGATCACCTGTAATAACGAATATGGTGTTTTTATAATCTTCTCGTTTTTTATATTGGTTTAAAAAATATCTTAATGCATCATCGGTATAAAGTACAGTAGAGAATATTTCGGAATAATTTTTAGCTTCTTTTTTCTGCGTTTCATTCATTCCAATTTCATCCAATCTTTCTAAAAATTGTTGACGATAATAATCATTGTTTGGAGGCCGAAAAGGGTGATGAAGACTTAATGTAAGATAAATATCAAGTCGCGGTGTTTTTTGAATTGAGTCTAATATTTCAAAAGAACGCATATATACTTTTTTATCTGGATAGCCCCAAGAAACGCCATTTTTATCCTTTTCAATTTTTGAGTATTTATTCCCAAAACTTTTCAAAATGAAGCCGATATTTTGGTAATTCATAAATTTCTCCATATTATCAAATCCTGTCCATCCGCCATAAAAAAAGTTAGTTTGATAGCCATTATTATTTAACCATTTGATAAGTGTGGAATGATTTACAGCAAAATCATTTTGGATTAAATTCATAAACCCTTTTTCTCCATAAGGAAGTGATCCGAAAATGGAAGGAATAACATTAAATGTTCTTTCAGATGTACTTAAAAAGTTTTCCCAATATAAGCTTTTATCTATTAAAGAATCGATAAAGGGAGTAAAACTACCTAAATATGCATTGCTACCACAAAAAGCACTCGACAGACTTTCCATTATAATGAAAACCAGATTTGGAGACTTTTTACTTAAATTAAAATATGAGCCCAGAATATCAGTGGTATCTGGTGTATGCTCCAATGGATATTTTCGGTTATTAAATGGAATGTCAGAATGGACTTTTTGAAATTTTGAAACTATTTGATTAAACTCAACTGCATTAATATCTGATTTGCCCAAAAGATGATTAGCACAATTTTTTGAAAAGTATGATAATTTATTAATGGTAAGATTAAAGGCAATATCATTTGAAAAATTTCTACGGGCCGGATTCAAATTCTTTGTTAAAAAAACACCACATACTATAAATATGATACTAACAATAAATATTTTATTAAAAATTAATTTCCTAAAAATGATATATGCAAGAAATATTCCTAATACTATAGCAATTAAATACCTGATAAAATCCCAAAATGTTAAATCGACAGATTCCTTGGCAATATATAAAAGCTCATTTAGTGTATAAGCAAAAACAGCATGGTCAAGCGGTACAGAGGTGTATTTTAAATAATCTATTAAAATTAAAATAATTAGAATTAGAATTATATTGATAAAATAAAATACAACTCTGGATAGTCTTTGCGATATTTTAAAAAATATTGTAAAAGGTAAAAAGAAGATTAAAGATATTAATGCAATAAAGAGAAAATCATAATAAACACCACATAGCTCGAAGAGTGTAAAACTAAATTTAAAACTAAAATTATTACTCAAATAGAAAAACTCATAAATGCGAATCAGAAAAAATTCTGCAAAAAGGATTAATAGTATTATACCAAATTCCTTTAAAACCGGTTTTAGCCAATTAAAAGCTTTGAGTATATTTTTTAGAATTATATCTTTAGTAACTTTAAGGATAACCATCGAAAGTATTTTTATCACAATTATAAATTAAAAATATTGTTAAATTAAGCAATCCTGAAAATAATTTATATCTTCGATTCATAAACTTAAAAACATGTCTGAAATTTTATCAATCGTAATTCCTGCATATAACGAAGAAAATAATATTAATCTTATTTATCAGGAATTAAAAAAAGAACTTAAAGAAATTGAGTTTAAAATCATTTTTGTTGATGATGGGAGTCATGATAATACCTATAATAATATTAAGGAACTGTCGGGTAAGTATGATAACATTTCAGGCTTATCATTTTCCAGGAACTTTGGGAAAGAAGCAGCTATTTTAGCAGGACTAAAGGAATCTAAAACAGAATTAGTTGTTGTAATGGATGCAGATTTACAGCATCCACCCGTGGTTATTCCTGAAATGATAAGAGGCATAGTTGAGGAAGGGTATGATATAGTTACTACAAGAAGAACTTCGCGAAAAGGAGAGCCTTATTTTAGAAGCTTGATGTCAAAAAGGTTTTATAAGCTTATTAATAGATTAAGTGATACAAAAATTATTGATGGAGCGCAGGATTTTAGAATAATGACACGCCAGGTTGTTGATTCGGTTTTAGAGTTGGATGAATATCATCGTTTTTCAAAAGGTATTTTTAGTTGGGTAGGTTACGATGTAAAATATATTGAGGTTGACTCATACAAACGAATTGAAGGAAAGTCATCCTGGTCTTTCTGGAGTTTAATTAAATATGCGATTGAAGGGGTTGTATCTTTCTCAACCAGGCCTCTAAGATTTGCTACAATTTTTGGTTCAATTGTTTCACTATTATCATTTTTATATTTAATACAAGTTATCATTGAAGTAATAATCTTGGGGAAGATTACACCCGGGTATACATCAACAATAGCAGTTGTATTATTTTTAGGTGGAATTCAATTATTGGCTTTAGGGATCATCGGAGAATATATTTCAAGAACTTATATGCAAGTTAAAAAAAGGCCGCATTATTTTATAAAAAAACGTTGCGGTAAATAACTCAACTACAAATAAATCAAATTACATTAAGGTGAATATCAAAAGCATTAAATCATTTGGAGTTGTTGGTAATGTGGTATTATCATCAATTTTACTGGTAATTTTTTACGGTACAATTTTAAAAAATGCAAACAATACCTATTTTTCTGCTTCAGGTGATGGACTAAAAAGTACATTTGGATCGGCTTATCATTTGAATTACGATACTACCTATTTGCGAACTGCTTGTATGAATTATCCCTTTGGAGAATCAGTTTTTTACACCGGAGGACAACCCGTAATCGTTAATTCTTTTAAATTGCTGAAAAGCATTGGAATAGATTTATCGTCAAATTTAGTGGGAATTATTAATATTTGGATGCTGTTTTCCATTGCCCTTGGTGCATTATTCATCTATTTAATCTTAAGAGAATTAAACCTGCCGATAATTTATAGCATTGTGGTTAGTAATATTATAATTTTTATGTCTCCACAACTTGACAGGTTTGGCGGACATTATAATCTTGCATATTTGTATTTTATTCCTTTAATGATTTATTTGTTTTTTCTTTTTTACAGAAAACGAAAACTCTATTTATCTATACTACTGGGATTAGTCGCATTGTTGTCATTAGGTACACACGCATATTTTTTTGGATTTTATGCCATTTTACTAATTTGTTTTTGGGTAGGAGCTTTTCTTTATGATAAAAAGTCTTTTGGAAATATTAAGTTTATTTTATTAAATATTTTTATCCAAATTATTTTACCGTTTATCATTTTTCAGGCATTAATGCTTTTATCCGGTGAAATGAATGATAGAACTTCATATCCCTGGGGATTCTTTTCTTTTATCGCATATCCACAAGGCATTTTTTATCCGTTAACAAGGGCTTATGGTAAGTTTATTTATGTAAAACAAATTCCCTGGGAAGGTATTTCCTATATAGGCTTGGTTTCGCTAATTGGATTCCTTTTTATAATCTACAATTCGGTAAAAAAACAAAGAAAAGATAAAGTTTGGAGTTTTCTAAAGATTACTGACAGTCCGTACCTTAATATTTTATTTTGGTCATCTTTTGCGGCATTATTATATAGTTTCGGGATGCCATTCACTTTGGGTTTACAAAAGCTATTTAACCATATGGGAATGCTTAAACAATTAAGGGCTCCAGGGAGATTCGCCTGGCTTTTCTTTTACACCATAAATATTACGACATTCTATTTACTATGGAACTATTATAAGCAAGGTAAAAAGATATTAGCACTGTTAATTTTTGGTTTTGCTTTAATTTGGGGAAGCTATGATTCATATCTGAATGTTAAATCTCAATCAAAATTTATTAATAACACAATTGAAAGTTTGAATGATAAAGAAAACGAAACTGAAATAAATCAGTGGTATAACGAAATTGATTTTGAAAAATATCAGGCAATTATTCCTCTTCCGTATTATCATGTGGGATGTGAGAATTATAGTCTTTATAAAGGCTCTTCAAGTATTGGGCAATCATTTATCACATCGATTAAAACAGGATTACCATTAACTTCTGTTATGCTTAGTCGTACTTCGATGAGTCAATCCATTAAAAATATACAGCTGTTTTTAGAACCTTATAATTCTTTTGACATTATTGATTTTTGGCCTAATAAGAAACCTTTTCTGGTGATTTTTACAAAAAAGGATTATCTAGATGAAAACGAGAAAAGAATTAAAAACAAAGCAAAGTTCTTAACTTATAATAGTGAGTTAGAAATCAGGGAAATTACAATTGAAGATTTTAAAGATATTTTAAAGGAAAATAAACAGAAAATAAAATCAGAATTAGAGTCTGCAAAACTTTTTGATGTAGATGGATTTTTAAGTGCAAATTTTATTTATAACTTTTATTACGAAGGTTTTGGAGACAAGCACCCTGGGGAATCTCCATTAGGTGAAAATTGCTATTGCGGTATTATTACTAAACAAAATTTGGTTTTGGAAACCAAAATTGCAAATATTGATACTACAAAAAATTATATTATTTCGCTGTGGGTGGAGAATATGGATAAGGATTTATATCCCAGAACAAAATTAACAGTATCTATTTTTAATGAATCGGGAGAAAAATACTATAATAATAAAATTGACATCTGGAGAAATACTAAAATTATTGATTCAAATGGTTGGGGCCTGGTAGAATTTGAAGTTAAGTTTTTACAGCCTACTGATAGGTTTAGAATTTCAATGAAGAATAAGTTGATGACCAAGGGTGAACTTAAAGTTGATGAAATATTAATTAGGCCTTTAGATACAGACCTATATTTTGAAGATTCTGATTTTATCTATAAAAATAATAGATTTTATAGAATGGAAGGGGTTTAGTTTTTTATTTAAATTATTCAGTAATATCTTTCAATGTAAATCCCATTTTTAATAAATTTTGAGGAGCAAGAATTTTCTCCAACTTTTCAGGTTCGACCAGCTTTAATTTACTATTAACACTGAAAATATCTTGTTTAGTTTTTTTCATTTCTTTAGCAAGTTTCGCTGCATTGTTATAACCAATATACGGACTAAGTGCAGTTGTAATGGCAGAACTTTTATACAATCGGTCTTCGGCTGTGTTATTATCAATTTCCAGTCCTTTAAACAAGTTTTCTTTAAGTGTTTTGTTTGCTGCAATCAATAGTTTGATACTTTCTAATAATGCATGGCCAATAACAGGTAAGTAAGGATTTAAATCAAGGCAACCTTGGGCACTGAACGATGTAATTAGTGAATCGTTCGAATAAATTTTATGTGCAGCACTAATAACAAATTCCGGAATAACCGGGTTCACTTTACCAGGCATGATTGAACTTCCAATTTGCTTTTGTGGTATTTCAACTTCTTTTGTCCCAACAATATCTGATGAAAGTAAGCGAATATCTGAAACCATCTTTTCAAGATTTACAGCATGCGATTTTAATATGGCATGTACCTCAACCAATGAGTCAATATTACTGGTCGCATCCGGCATATTTTCACTTCGGGTAATTGGCAAGTTAGTTAGTTTTTGCAGTGTTGGTACTACCTCCATTATAAAAAACCTTGGAACAGAAATTCCGGTACCAATTGCGCTACCGCCAAGATTAACTACTTTAATACGTTCAAAACATTTGGATACTCTCCACCAGTCGCGCGATAAAGCTTCGTTGTACGAACTAAACAACATTGCATAAGACGATGGAACAGCTTCCTGCATTTGAGTGTAAGCAATTCGTAATTTGTTACGACTTTTATTTTCGATTGCTTCAATATCAAATCGTAAATCGTTTATTTTTTCTTCAAGCTCAACTAATAATTTTATTGCTGCTACTTTTAATGATGTTGGAATTACATCATTAGTCGATTGATAAATATTAGCATGTTCAATCGGATCAATTATTTTATATTCACCTGGTTGGTAATCAAGTTTTAAAAGTGATTCATTTGTAATTATTTCATTAACATTCATGTTAATACTTGTGCCTGCGCCACCTTGTATAGCAGGTACAATAAAATGATTAAAATATTTACCTTCTGCAACCTCTTCGGCCGATTCAATTAAAGCTGTTATTAGAGATTTGTCAAAAAAATTAATTGGGAGATCATTATCAGGATGTTTTTCCAGAACAGCTTTTTTAAAACTATCGTAAGTAAGGTAACAAGCCAGTTTTGTTAATCCGATTGCTTTATACCATTCAAAATGAAAAGGAGTATTGTCAGGGAAATTTTCGCGAGCTCTTAATGAATGTATTCCATACAAAGCATCTTTATTGATTTGTTTTTCCCCTAAAAAATCTTTTTCTATTCTTGCCATAAAATTAGATGTTAGCTGTTTACTGCTAACTTATTTTGAAATCGGTTGAGCATATGCAATTACATCTTTACCTGTAATTTCTTTTTCACATAAAATGATTAGTCGTTCCAGTACGTTTCTAAACTCACGAATATTTCCCGTCCAGTTGATTTTCTTTAATTCTTCAATGGCATCATCGTTAATTTCCTTTTTAGGTACACCATAGTCAGCACATATTAATTCATTAAAATGATTTGTTAATAATGGTATATCATCCTTTCTTTCATCTAATCCGGGAACAGAAATAAGAATAACACTTAACCTGTGATAAAGGTCTTCGCGGAAATGGTGATTTTTAATTTCTTCATTTAGATTTTTGTTTGTTGCTGCAATTATACGTACATCAACATGAATGTCTTTATCGCTGCCAACTCTTGTAACCTTTTTTTCTTCAAGTGCTTTTAAAACTTTTGCCTGTGCGTTAAGACTCATGTCCCCAATTTCATCAAGAAATATGGTGCCTGTATGTGCTTGTTCAAATTTACCTTTTCGTTGTTTATGCGCTGAGGTAAAAGCTCCTTTTTCATGACCGAAAAGCTCACTTTCAATTAATTCCGAAGGTATTGCAGCACAATTTACTTCAACAAAAGGAAATTCAGCACGCTCACTCTTTTCGTGCAACCAGCGTGCTACTAATTCTTTACCTGATCCGTTTGGCCCTGTAATTAAAACCCGCGCATTGGTTGGTGCAACTTTCTCTATCATATCTTTTACCTTTTGAACAGGTCCCGACTCACCAACTATATCGTAAGTTTTTGTTACTTTACGTTTTAATGTTTTGGTTTCTTTAATTAATGAGGATCTGTCCATTGCATTACGTATGGTAACTAACAAGCGATTTAAATCAAGTGGTTTTTCAATAAAATCGTATGCTCCCTTTTTTATGGATTCGACTGCGGTATCAATATTACCATGACCGGAAATCATTATAACCGGAACATCGGTAGCAACTCCAAAAATATCTTCCAGAACTTCAATACCATCTTTTTTGGGCATTTTAATATCCAGAAGAACAATATCATATTTATTATTTTTAAATTGTTCCAATCCTTCTTCTCCATCTGCTGCAATATCAACCTGATGTTCTTCATATTCCAGTATTTCCTTTAGAGTATCTCGTATACTTTTTTCGTCGTCGATAACTAAAATTTTAGCCATATATTTAATTTTTAACTGTTTAATATTTTGTCAACCATGCCTTCTTTAATAGCGAAAGCCGATTGTGTTAATGAATTAATTTTAAATTTTCTGATGATAAAATTAACAAAAATACTTGCCAGAACAATCATTTCAATCCGAACCAATTCCAGTCCTTCCATTTTTTTACGTTCTTCAAGTGTCGATTTTAAAAGATCTTCGTGCAATATAGCATAATCCTCCAAATTAATAGGATAGGACTTGCTCTTTTTTACTTTTTCCGGAACCCCACCGTTTTTGGCTATTATCATTGCCCGAAATGAATCGAAAGTGCCCGAGCAACCAATTAATTTTTTAGCCTGGTATTTTTCAAAAGCTTCGTATAATAGTTCAAGTTCAGAGTCAATGTACTGCTCAACTTTCTTTGTCTGGTCTAAAGTAATCGGGTCTGATGGTTTAAACATGTCAAGCAGTCTGGCCATTCCTAATTTAAAACTTTTTTTCCAAACCAGGCCTGTACTATTAGCTATTATAAACTCGTTGCTTCCACCGCCGATATCAAGAATTAGTACATTCTCGTTATTGAATTTTACCACTTGTTTTACACCACGGTAAATTAATTCTGCTTCTTCATCGCCGGATATTATTTGTATTTGAATTCCAAATTTATTTTCAATGGAATCGACAAATTCTTTACCGTTTTCTGTACTTCTAACTCCGGATGTTGCAGTAGTAATAATCTTTTCAGCATTAAATAGTGTTATACTTTGCATATGTTGTGAAATCGCGTTTATTCCACGTTCAAATGCTTCGGGGGTAATTAATTTATTGTTAATACCATCTTTCCCAAGTTTTACACCGGCTTTATCCTTAAAAATGATTTTATATTGATTATTATCAGAAGTTTCGACAATAAGTAAATTAAAAGTATTAGTACCCATGTCGATAATTGCGATTCTCATAAAATGGAATTATTTAATTTCCAATAAACAAAATACAAATTACAAATAATCTCAAAATTACAAATTAAAAATTCTAAAACTTGAAATTAGAAATTAGAAATTTGATTAACCTGCCGGCCAGGCCAAGGTAATTAAGCCATTCCCAAATTTCAAGTTTCAATTACAACTGGTATTGTGTGTCAGTTGTGTAATCCCTTCTTACAGTATGTATGCGCACTATAATGGTTTAAGACTTATATCGTAACCATTTCCACAGTTCTTTGTAATTCACTTTTTTACCATACATAAGAATTCCTGTACGATAAATTTTACCTGCAAACCATGTAGAACCAATAAATGTTAATACCAATAACCCCATTGATAGTGCAACTTCCCAGTAGGGTACTCCAAAAGGAATCCGAACCATCATTACAATTGGAGAAGTAAATGGTATTATTGAAAACCAGAATGCTACAGAGCTTTCGGGATTTTGTACGACATTCATCATTACAAAAATACCTAGAATTAAAGGTATTGTAATCGGAAGCATGAATTGTTGTGTATCAGTCTCATTATCAACAGCAGAGCCGATAGCTGCAAATAAAGATCCATACAATAAATATCCACCTAAAAAGAAAAAGATAAACGAGCCAAATATTAAACCGAAATCTATTGATTTAGCGGAATTAAGTATACTTGTAAATTTGTCCATGTTTTGTGGATCGATTGTTTCAACCTGAGGTATGTTTTGTTGTTCTAATAAATCCTGAACTACAATTTCCTGCGTATTTTTTGTTCCTAATTCAGGAAAAAACACTGTCTTAACTCCAGTTATAATAATAAAAGTAAGTAATATCCATAGTAAGAATTGTGTTAAACCAACCAGGGCAATCCCAACAATTTTTCCCATCATTAACTGGAATGGCCTTGCCGATGAAATAATAATTTCAACTATTCTACTGGTTTTTTCTTCAATAACTCCACGCATTACCTGGGCACCAAACAAGAAAATGAAGAAATAAATTAAAAAACCGCTGGCATAACCAACAACCATAGCTATTTCAGTTGAACTTTCTTTTTCTTCGCCATCATCTGTCCACTGAATTGTACGTATTGAAACATCTGATTTAATGGATTTCAAAACCTCTTCATCGATACCATGAGATCGCAGTTTTTTATTTTGCAACTCTTTTTCCATAGCATTTGCAATATGCGACTTAACCGAAAAGCTTGGTTGTTTTTTTGAATATAAATGAACTGCACTTGGTTCGTAAGTGATGTTTGGAAGTATTTGTAAAACTGCATAATAATCTAACTCAGAAAAATTAGCTCTTAATTCTTCGAGTTTTTTATTTTTCAAATATTCGAACTTAATATAATCTGTATCGGCAATCTTATTTATAAAAATACCTGAACTATCTATTACTGCAATATTCTTTACATCGGTATCTTTCATTGAGGCCAGCCATGCAGGAACAATCATCATTGCAGCAAAAAGAATCGGGCCAAGAATTGTCATTACAATAAATGATTTCTTCTTTACTCTTGTTATATATTCCCGGGATATTATTAATTTGATTTTATTCATTGGTATATTAATTTTTGTATTCGTTTACTACTTTAATAAAAATATCGTTCATGCTGGGAATAACCTCATTAAATGATATTATCTCAACAGATGGAATTATTAGGGAAAGCAACTCGTTATCATTTGTTTGATGAAGTAATTTTACACGAACAGCATTATGCCCATTAACCTTCGTTTTATCAATAATCTCATAATACTTATTCAATGATTTCTCAAGTTTTTCTATTTCTCCGTTAAAAGAAATCTCGTAAATATTTGATTTGTATTTTTTTCGAATATCGTCAATATGTCCTTCTAAAATATTTCGTGATTGATTTATTAAAGTAATATGATCACACAATTCTTCAACTGATGCCATGTTATGAGTAGAAAATATTATGGTTGCTCCTTTTTTCTTCAGCTCAATAATCTCCTGTTTTAACATATTAGCATTAATCGGGTCGAACCCACTAAAAGGTTCATCAAATATCAATAATTCCGGTTCGTGCAATATAGTAGTAACAAACTGAACCTTTTGAGCCATTCCTTTCGAAAGTTCTTCGACTTTTTTGTTCCACCAAGCCTGCATTTCAAATTTTTCGAACCAGTATTTTAATCGTTTAAGAGCATCTCTTTTCGATAAGCCTTTTAACCGGGCAAGATATAAAGCCTGTTCCCCAACTTTCATTTTTTTGTATAAACCACGTTCTTCTGGTAGATATCCAATAATATTTACATCTTCTGGCTGCAAAGGTCTTCCTTTTAATAAGATCTCACCTTTATCGGGAGCAGTTATACGGTTTATTATTCTGATAAGTGTTGTTTTTCCTGCTCCATTTGGCCCGAGCAAGCCATAAATGCTATTTTCAGGTATGCTAATATTAACATTATCCAAAGCCAGGTGATTCACAAACTTCTTCTCAATATTTTGTGCTTTAAGTAGTTCCATCTATTTATGTAGTTTTTGGTATTTTACTAAGTAATTAGTATACAATTTTGCTAAATTATTACATTAACAACACAAATTTATATTAATTTTTACTAATGTTTTATCATTGATTTCGGTACTTTAATGTAAAATTTAGAATTAGGTGTAAAAATTATTATTTTGTCCGATATTTTTATATATTTTTATATCTTTGAATATAAGCTAATATTATGAAAAAGAATATTTTACTTCTGGTATTTTTAGCCTTATCCTTTAATTTAATTGCAAATAATCCACAGATTGACAGCCTTTATAAAAAGCTGATCAATGTGGAAGATTCATTAAAAGCAGAGATCCTGAATGAGCTTAGTTGGGAACTTCGAAATTCAGAACCTGAAAAATCTATAGATTATGGCTTAGAAGCAATCAAGTTTGCAGAAGAATATAATAACTATGAAGAACTTGTTAAAGCCCATAGTTTTATTGGTGTAGCATATAGAATCCTTGGGAACTATTCAGAATCAATGGATTATTATTATAAAGGATTAGAGCTTGCAAAAAAATATGGAGTAACAGAACAAGAAGGTTATGCATATATTAACATTGGGAATCTACATATTTATCAGGGGTACTATTACAATGCTTTAGAAAATCTTAACAAAGGAAAAGAAATTGCGGAGAAACTTGATCATAAAAGAATGTTGGGATATGTGTATTTAAATATTGGTCGGGCACAAATGTTAAGAGAAGAAAATATTGAAGCGCTGGAAAACTTTAATAAAGCACTTGAATTGAGAATTGAAATTGATCAGGTTTCTGGTCAAGCTGTTTGCTATAAGTATATTGGAGATATTTATTTAGAACTGGGTGATAATACATTAGCATTAGAAAATTACAGACGTGCTTTGGAAGATGTAGATAAGAATATGGATAAAGATCTGTATGCTAATATTTATACTAAGCTAGCCAAAGCTTATCTTTTAATTGGGAATTACAACATGGCAAAAACTAATGCTGAGAAAAGCATGAGGATTGCAAAGGAAATAGGTGCCAAACTAATAATCCGAGACAATTTTAAGATTTTATCAGATATAGATTTAAAGACTGGTAATTATAGGATGGCTTCAAAACATTTAGAATGTATTATAAATTATAATGATACACTATTTAGCCAACAGCTTTCAGAGAAAATGTTTAATCTTGAATATCAGTTTGAAAAACAAAGAAAACAAGCTGAAATAGATTTGCTAAATAAGGATAAAAAAATTAAGGAATTGGGACTTCGTCGTGCGAGAACATATAATACAGCACTATTAATAATATTAGGATTAATAACCGCTATGTTTATTTATGTTTTAATCTCATTAAAACATAGAAGAGAGCAAAATAAGTTATTAGAAAAGCAAAAAGAAGAGCTTGATAATACTAATAAGACAAAAGACAAAATGTTTTTAATTGTTGGACATGATTTACGTGGTCCGATAGGAAACTTAAAAGCTTTGATTGAAATGTTGTTAGAAGATGAAGAAATAGCTCAGGATAAAAGCTTGCTTGAGACATTTAATATTTTTATGAAATCTGTGCAATCGGTTAGTGACTTGCTTGAGAACCTGTTGCTTTGGGCTAAAAGCCAACGAGGAGAGATAAGTTTTTCTCCAGAAAATATTAGTATAAATACAATAATAAAAAGAAATTTACAATTATTTAGGACTATTGCAGACCATAAAGGAATAAAATTAACCGTTAAAATGGATGACAATTTTGACGTATTAGCTGATAAGAATATGTTAATGAGCGTAGTTCGGAATATTATATCAAATGCTATTAAATATACACCACGTGGAGGTTCAATTGATATTTTTGTTGAACGAGGAGCTCAGTTTCATAAAGTTTCAATAAAAGATACCGGTATTGGTTTTGATAATGAGACTGCCGGTAAAATATTCGATACTGCTAGTTTTTATACTACATCCGGAACAAATAACGAAGCAGGGTCTGGTTTAGGATTACTCTTAAGTAAAGAATTTGTTGAAAGAAATGGAGGGGAAATATGGGCAGAGAGTAACCCAGGAAAAGGTGCTACATTCTTTTTTACAACACCTGTTTCTAATTTTCAAGCTTAATTTTTTTATTAATCTCAGCAATTTTTTTGTGACCTTAAAATAAATCCTGCCTGATTTAAAACATGGCAGGATTCGATTTTTATATTTGTTCCGTTTTCCATTTACCTTTTTTGAATAGCCACATTGCAATAAGTGTCATAATCGATTCAGCAATAATAATAGCAGTATACACTCCGGATTCATTCATCCCATAGAATTTGGAAAGGAAATAAGCCAAAGGAATCTCTATAATCCAAAAACATATTATATTAATTTTAGTTGGAGTACGAGTATCACCAGCACCATTAAAAGCTTGTATCATTACCATTCCCATAGCATAAAAAATAAATCCGATGCTAATAATCCTTAATCCCTGTGCTCCGGTTGTAATTATATCAGTGTTATTAATAAAAAGTTTTATAAAGAAATAAGGTTCAATTATAAAAACAATAGAAACAATGCCTAATAAAACCATATTAACATAACCAGTTGCCCACACAGCTCGCTCTGCTCTATCTGGTTTATTGGCACCAAGATTCTGACCAACTAAAGTAGCCGCAGCATTACTTATTCCCCATGATGGAAGCAGAACAAAAATAATTATTCGAATTGCAATTGTATAACCTGCCAGAGCAGTACTTCCAAACATGGCAATTATTCTTACCATTCCAATCCAACTAGATGTTGCAATAATCGACTGTCCAATACCACCAAGCGAAATTTTAATAAGATCAAACATCACTTTTATGTTTAGTCTTATGGCTTTTTTATAAATCTTTATTCTTCCGTTTCCTTTAAATAATATGTAAAACTGATAAAGAACTGCTATACCTCTGCCTGTAGTTGTAGCAATTGCTGCACCTTTTATTCCCATTGCAGGGATGGGGCCTAACCCAAATATAAATAAAGGATCGAGCAAAATATTTATACCATTTGCTAATAACAATACCCTCATAGATATTGCTGCATCGCCTGAACTTCTGAAAACAGCATTTATTATAAAAAGAAGCATTATAATTATATTGCTTCCCAATAATATTGTTGGATATATGCTGCCATGATTAATAATTTCAGAATTAGCACCCATTAATCTTAGAAGATCTTTGGCGAAAATCATACCCGGTATTCCAATTATTAAAGAAATCACAGAAGCGGCAATTATTGCCTGTACAGCGGCTATTGAAGCCCTATAAGGTTTTTTCTCGCCAATTCTTCTTGAAACCAATGCAGTTGTTGCCATACTTAATCCCATTCCAATGGAGTAAATTATTGTTAAAAGGGATTCTGTTATACCAACAGTTGCAATGGCATCGGATCCTAATTTTGAAACGAAAAAAATATCAGCAATAGCAAAAACTGATTCCATGATCATTTCCAAAACCATTGGTATTGCTAACAGTAATATTGCTTTGCTTAATTTTTCGCTTGTAAAATCTTTGTTGGTGCCTGAGATAGCTTCAAGTATATCTTCCCAAAGCGATTTCAGACTATTTTTATTAATAGATTTATAATATGAAGACAATGTGTTTTTAGATAACATGATGATAGATGTAAAAGATAAAACAAACAGAATTAATTAAAAAAAGGGAATCAGGCAATTATTTACCTAGCAGATGGTCGTAAAGACCGGCATAAATGTGGAAATAGGTTTCATCTTACTTTGTTTTATCATTACAAAGATAGAGAAAAACAATTCGTAAGTCCAAAGAATATTTTCAAAAAGTATTATTGATTTATTAAAACCAGGAATAAAAAAAGGATTCTAATTTCAGAATCCCAGTTCATTTTTTAATCATCGTAGCTTTCATCTTTGATGTTAGCCGCTTCATCAATATTGTCGTCAAGGTATTTTTCACCATCTTCATTCATATCATCTTCAAAATCATCCCGCAGCTTCCCGTCATCTCCAAAATCATCATCATCATTGATAATTTGCCTTGCTTCGCCTTCAGTCATACGAATTAAATAATAAATTTCATCTGTTTCAAACGGTAAAGCAGAAATAAATCTTCCTTCTTTATTAGTAAAAGTAATCAGGTTATCTTCATAACCATCCGGATATTCTATTTTTATATTACTGATAGTATCTTCAGGAAGCTTCTCGTAATCTATAACAATTCTTTTTTTTGCCACTTTCTTTTAATTTTTTACAATACTTTATACTTAATAATTAAATATAAGGTTCCTAATTTTAAATAAAATTTATAAAAAATCTTTTAAAACAAACCCAAAGGCTTAAGTTTAATGCCTTTGGGTAAAAATTATTATTAAGAATAGATGTTATTCGTACCTTAAAGATTGGGCAGGATTTGTATTTGCTGCTTTTAAGGTTTGAGCTGCAATTGTAATCATGCCAAAACTAATTATTATAAAAATCCCAATAAATATAGTTCCAAATCCAAACGGAGCATGATTAACAATATATTGTAGCCACGCGTTATTTATTATATAAGCTAAAGGTCCGGCTATTATGGCTGCTATAATAAACATTTTTATATATGTTTTCGAAATAAACAGAATAATACTCTTTGATTCTGCACCAAATACTTTTCGCACACCAATTTCTTTAATTCTTGTTTGTGTGCTGTAGGTGGCCATTCCAAATAAGCCCAGGCAGGCAATAACAATTGCAAGTATGGAAGCAAATCCTACTGTGTAAAGAATATCTTCGAAGTATGAATAATACTCTTTTATTTCTGCATCTAAAAATTCACCCTCAAATTTATTAAACTTGTCGATGCTTTTCCATTCATTCTCTATTTTGGCGACAATGGAAGGATTAATACCTCCTTCGATACGAAGAGCTGCTATTCTAAAACTTTCAGGCACATATCTTAATAATAATGGTCTTTGAGGTAGAAAAAGGGCAGCGTAATTGTAATTTTTAATAACACCAATTATTTCAACAAAAGTTGAATCATCAACAATTATATTTTTCCCTATGGCATCGCCAGGATCACCAAGATTTAATGTACTTAATGTTCTTTCATCGACAATAATAAAACTTTCGTTTTCGGGATTTAAATTTTCAGGGAAGTTCTTCCCTTTAATGAGCTCTATCCCCATTACATCCAAATAATTTTGGTCAACAGCAAAATAATGAGCGTTGAGTTTGTCATCTTCGCTGTTTAGTCTCATATCCGTATCCCAAATATGACCAACCCCAGGAACGTGCGATGCTCCTGATATTTCCTTAACTTCTGGAAACTGGCCATAATAGTTTTTTACTTTGTCGAATTCATTGTCTTTTAATCTTATATTATAAACAAAATCACGATCAAAACCCATTTCTGCATTTATCATATAATTCATTTGTTTATATATCAGAATAATAGAAATAATAAAGATCATTGAAAAAACAAATTGAGTAACAAGCAGGATTTTACGTAGCGTTATTTTACTTAACAGTTTAATATTAGAAGCACCTTTTAAAACTTTTATTGGATTAAATGCTGAGATATATACTGCCGGTAATATTCCTGATAAAAATCCAGTTGTTACAGCGAATATGAAGAACCATAAGTAAACTGTGAATCCTTGTTTAGGACTTATCTCAAGTAAGGACATTAGTTTCATTCCGGAAAATCCCGGTAATATCAATTGAAGTAATATAAATGCGAATATTAATGCAAAAAGTGCAACTAAAATTGCTTCTGATAAAAACTGAAAAATAATTTGTCTTCTGTTTGCTCCTAATGTTTTTCTAACACCTACTTCTTTGGCTCGTAATAATGCTCTGGCCATTGATAAGCTTGTATAATTAAATGCAGCGGATATAATAATAATTAAAGATAATCCGCCTAAGAATATGATAAATATTTTGGGTAAAAACACTCCTATTTCATTTCCTATAAATGCTCCGGGAACGATTTTTTTAAATGGTTTTAAATAAAAACTTACATCATGTTCTTCAAGTTCTTCATAGTTTTCTTTACTAATTTTATTTAATGCATTTTGAATACTCTCAATATTTGAATGTTTATTAGTAAGTATATAGATATAATTTGAATAAAACCTTTCCCAATTTGAAGTTATATCTTTTAACTTACCATTATTTTCAAGAACATCGATTGTTGAGATTGAAGCAAGTGCTTTAAACTGGAACTGAGTTTTATTTTCAGGTTTTTTTACAATTCCCGTTATTTTAAAATCACCTAAACTGTCCAATTGAATAAATTTCCCGATAGGGTTTTCTTCGCCAAAGTATTTGTTTGCAGTTTCTTCTTTTAAGATAATAGAAAAAGGTTCTGCAAGAGGATCTTTATACGACTCTTTTGTTAATTCAAAATCAAATAAATTAAAAAAAGATTGATTCGTATAAAACCCATTTATTGGTAAACGTGTTTCATTATATAAACCTGTCCCTTGCAACGAATTATTTAATAAAACAGCATCTTCAACAACCGCGTAATTAGTTGTTAGTTCATTATAAAGAGGGAAGGTGGTTGACGCATAATTTTTTAAAGCGTATTTACTTAAATTGTCAATACTCTCTATTCTATAAATCTGGTTTTGTTTTGTAACAAAATCATCGTATTTAAATTGATCAACGATAACTACAATAATTAGCATACATACCGACATGCTTAACGCTAAACCAAAAATATTTATTAAAGAAAATCCTTTATGTCTTAAGATATTTCTAAAAGCGGTTAATAAGTAATTTTTAATCATACTTTCTTGTATTTTATTTTTAATTCATGACGCATGAATTTGTTTTTTGGTTACAGATCATACTCATTTTAAAGACTAATTTGAAACCGATTAGTTGGAAATCTTAGAAAAAATCAAGCACAATCATTACAATAAATTATTAATAAAATGACGCAAGTTTATAACACAAAGTTACAGGTGTGATTAATAATATAAAAAGTTATGTTATGAACTGTTAAAAATATGTGATGAAATGAGATTAAATTGATGTAAATTCAGTAAGAATGTCAACTCTTAGATTTGTTGAAAGTATTGATAATCAGAATTTAATATTCTGTTGTGGTGAAAGAAGATATCTATTTTAAAATCTTGATACTTGATACTAATATCTTAATACTAATTCTTCCCAGTACTTATCAAGCTGCATTCCTGGCGAATGATCTTCCCGGCTTTCAAAACCAAGTTTTTCGTAAAAGCCAATTTTCCCTTTTGCGCAGAATAATTGAATGTCACGGACCTTGTGTTTTTTACATTTTGAAACAAGCTTATCCATAACTTCTTTTCCAATTCCTTCACCTTGTCGGTCAGGATGAATAATAACATCAAGTATTAATGCATGAACTATTCCATCGCAAATAATTCTTCCAAATCCAATTAAATTATCCTTGTCGAAAACAGAAATAGCATACCATGAGTTTTTTAAGGCTGAGTATAATTCTTCTTTTGTTAATTCATATTTTGTATTCCAGTCGGTTGTTTCGAAGAGCTCAAAAAATTGTTCTGTTTTTGGTAATTGTTCTGTGTATTTCATATTAATTGAAGTTTAAATAACTATCTAAAAATAATAATAAAATATTTAATTACTTGACATTTAGTAATAATATTACTAATATTGCCTACTAGTACCTACTAGTTTTTTTGTTATAAAAAATATGATTGCAAAGTTAATTAATATTGATGATTCGTTAAAAACTCCTAAATATAAACAGATAATTAATTCTGTTTTCTACGCTATTGAAAAAAAGCAGTTTCTCAAAGGGGATAAAATACCTTCTATCAACGAAATAAGTAAGCTTTATAATCTTTCAAGAGATACTGTAATGACAGCTTTTAACGAATTAAAAGCAAAAGGAATAATAAAATCAATTCCGGGAAAAGGATATTATATAAATAGCACGGAAATAAAGAGAGAAGAAAATATTTTTCTACTTTTTGATGAATTAAATGCATTTAAAGAAATTCTATATAATTCGTTTGTTGAAAATATTAAAGGAAGAGCAACTGTTGATATATATTTTCATTATTTCAATAAACGGATTTTCAAAAATCTGATTAAAGAAAATATCGAAAAATACACCACTTTCATTATTATGCCTGTAGGGTTTAATGGAATTGCCGATGCGGTAAGTTGTATAAAAAATGGTAAAATATATATTCTCGATCAGGCTAATCCGGAATTAATCAGTAAGTATCCGGCAATATATCAAAACTTCGAAAACGATATTCTCAATTCTTTATCTTCAGGAGAAAAATTACTTACGAAATATAAAACATTAATAATGATTTATCCGGGAGGCAAAGAACCAAAAGGCCAGCTCGATGGATTTATAAAATTTTGCAGGAAGAAGAAATTTGATTATAAGATTATTCAAAATCCTGAAGAAAGAGAAATTCAAAAGGGAGATGTTTACATTATTCCTAACGATGTAAATTTGGTTGATATCATAAAAAAAACCCGCGAACTAAATTATGTTATTGGTAAAGATATCGGAATAATATCTTACAACGACACTCCTTTAAAAGAAGTTGTGGGAGATGGAATAACAACAATATCAACCGATTTTAAATTAATGGGTAAAACTTTAGCCGAAATGGTACTGAATAACATCGATAAAAAGATTGAAAATCCTGCATCATTAATAATTAGAAAATCATTATAAAATTAGATAAATATGAAAAAAATACTTTTTTTATTACTCGCAACAATTTTAACAGGATCATGCTTGAATAAAGATAATAACATAAAAGATTATCCTGTTAAACCGGTAGCCTTTACAAACGTAAAATTTACAGACAATTTCTGGCTCCCACGGTTAGATACCAATAGAAATGTTACCATTCCTTACGATTTTAGAAAATGTGAAGAGACCCACAGACTAGACAATTTTGCAATTGCAGGAGGATTGCAGGAAGGTTCTTTTGTAGGAATCAGATATAACGATTCAGATGTTTTTAAAGTAATTGAAGGAGCATCATACTCGTTGAATATCCATCCTGATCCGGAATTAGAAAAGTATTTAGATGATTTAATTGCAAAAATTGCTGCAGCACAGGAAGATGATGGTTATTTATATACTTGCAGAACCATAAATCCTGACAGTTTACCACGACATACAGGAGATACAAAATGGTCGCAATTAAAAGACAGCCATGAACTTTATAATATCGGACACATGTACGAAGCTGCTGTTGCATATTATCGGGCAACCGGTAAAAGGTCTTTATTAAATGTCGCAATTAAGAGTGCAAACTTAGTTAATGAAATTTTCGGTCCAGGCAAAGATCAGCTGCACGGAGTTCCCGGGCATCAGGAAATAGAAATGGGCTTAGTAAAACTATATAGAGTTACAGCTGATGAAAAATATTTAAAACTTGCCAAATATTTCTTAGACCAAAGAGGAAATGCCGATGGTCATAAATTATACGTTTATGGCGAAGATGGGAATAACAAAGTATATACTCAGGATCATAAGCCGGTAACTGAGCAATTTGAAGCTGTAGGACATGCAGTAAGAGCCGTTTATATGTATTCCGGAATGGCAGATATTGCAGCTCTTACAAACGATAAAAAATACAATTCAGCAATTGATATTTTATGGAATAATGTAGTATCGAAAAAATTATATATTACCGGAGGAATTGGGTCAATGCATGCTGGTGAAGCGTTTGGTGAAAATTACCATTTACCAAACTTAAGTGCTTATAACGAAACTTGTGCTGCTGTTGCCAATATGCTATGGAATCAAAGAATGTT
>JAIORB010000105.1 GCA_021108325.1 Bacteroidales bacterium
GTGGAGATAAAATAGGTGCTTTTCTATTATCTGAACCAGAAGCAGGTTCTGATGCCACAATGCAGCGAACCACAGCTGTTGATAAAGGTGATTATTATCTTGTTAATGGAACGAAGAATTGGATAACAAGTGGGAATTCAGCCTCAACATATATTCTTATTGCTCAAACAGATCCTGAAAAAGGACACAAAGGAATAAATGCACTAATTGTTGACCGACATGCAAAAGGTATAAGTCTTGGACCACACGAAGATAAAATGGGAATGAGAAGTTCCGATACACATTCAGTTATGTTCACTGATGTTAAGATACCCAAAGAAAACCGCATTGGAGAAGATGGTTTCGGATTTAAATTTGCTATGAAAACGCTGGAAGGTGGAAGACTAGGAATAGCAGCTCAGGCACTAGGAATTGCCTCCGGGGCATATGAGCTAGCTTTAAAATATTCACAAGAAAGAAAAGCTTTCGGGAAAGAAATTATCTATCATCAGGCCATAGCATTTAAATTAGCAGATATGGCTACCGAGATTGAAGCTGCACGATTTTTATGTCTAAAAGCTGCCTGGCTTAAAGATAATGATAAGCCTTATGGTACTGCAAGTGCAATGGCAAAATTATATTGTGCAGAAATGGCTATGAAAGTAACCACTGAAGCAGTCCAGATTTTTGGAGGATATGGATATGTTAAAGAATATCACGTAGAAAGATTAATGCGTGAAGCTAAGCTTACACAAATTTATGAAGGCACATCAGAAATTCAGAAAATCGTAATTTCCAGAGCTATTATGGACAAGTAAAAATGAGAGAAAGAGAAAGTAGTTAAATACATTGTGTCAGACATTTATCATTTTTAGCAAGTAAGTGACAAATTTCCACATAATATTTTTATATCAACTTTTTTATGAATTTAGTGTTTCAATTAATAGAGATAAAACTTTTTTTGCATGATTCAATCCGAAGTATATAAAACATCAAATAATATTAGAATTATTACTGCTACATCACTTTTTGACGGGCACGATGCTACAATTAATATTATTCGAAGAATTATTCAGTCAACCGGTGGTGAGGTTATACATCTTGGTCACAATAAATCTGTTGATGAAATTGTAAACTGTGCCATACAAGAAGATGCACATGCTATTGCCATTACTTCTTATCAGGGTGGTCATATAGAATTTTATAAATATATGTTTGATCTGTTGCGCGAAAAGGGTTGCGGGCATATAAAAATTTTTGGTGGTGGAGGAGGTGTTATTTTACCTGAGGAAAATAATGAATTGAAAAAATATGGTATTGCAGGCATCTATTCTCCTGATGATGGAAGAAAAATGGGTTTGCAGGGTATGATTAATGACTTGATGCAAAAGTCGGATTATCCTCTTGGATCTAAGGAAATTAAACTTGAAAAAATAAAATCTAAAGATCAATATGAAATAGCATCTTTGATTACAAAAGCAGAAAATTACTCTGAGCAAGCCAAAGATTATCTGAATAGTATTAGAAAAGATATTGTTGATTCGAATACTCCGGTAATTGGAATTACCGGGACAGGTGGAGCTGGCAAATCTTCCATCGTTGATGAAATCATCAGGCGGTTTGTAGATCTCTATCCTGACCTGACTATTGGAATAGTATCCGTTGATCCATCAAAAAGAAAAAGCGGCGGTGCTTTATTGGGTGATAGGATTAGAATGAATTCTATTAATCATCCTAATATATATATGCGTTCGCTGGCAACACGACAACAAAACCTGGCTTTATCTGCTCATGTTAAGGATGCAATTGATATTCTTAAATATGCAAATTTTGATGTAATTATTCTGGAGTCATCTGGTATCGGACAATCTGATACGGAAATTATTGACCAGAGCGATGTGTATTTTTATGTTATGACACCTGATTATGGAGCAGCATCTCAACTGGAAAAAATAGCAATGCTTGATTATGCTGATATTATCGCATTAAATAAGTTTGATAAACAAGGAGCTTTGGATGCTTTACGTGATGTAAAAAAACAATATCAAAGAAATAATTTATTATTTAAAACTCCTGTTGATGAGATGCCTGTTTTTGGAACAATTGCCTCACAATATAATAATGAGGGAGTAAATATTCTGTTTGAAAAACTAATAAAAATAGTGAATACAAAAACCGGATTCAATTTTCCTGAAACAAATTATTCATTACGAATTAGCCATAATAAGGAACAAGTTGTACCATCTGGCAAAGTAAGATATCTTTCAGAAATTGCTGATACTATAAGAACTTATAATAAATATATTGATGATCAGGCAAAAATAGCAAACCGATGGCAAGCTTTGGTTACCTCAGAGGCAGAGATTGGAAATGAAAACGGATTTTCAGAGCAGATAAAGAATAGAATTGCATCATTGAAAGATGATCTTGACAACGAAAATATTAAGATAATTGAAACCTGGGAAAGCAAAAAGAAAAAATATAAAGATGAATTTTACACATACGAGGTTAGAGGGAAATCAATTAAAGTAGAAACACATATTAAGTCATTATCTCAGTCTAAAATATCTAAAATTGCTCTTCCCTCCTATTCTTCCTGGGGTGACATTTTAAAGTGGAATTTAAAAGAGAATGTGCCCGGAGAATTTCCATATGCGGCAGGTGTATTTCCCTTTAAACGCGAATCGGAAGATCCAACGCGAATGTTTGCCGGAGAAGGAGGACCTGAACGAACCAATAAAAGATTCCATTATCTTTCAAAAGGACAAAAAGCAAAACGTTTATCTACAGCTTATGATTCAGTTACACTTTATGGAGCAAATCCTGATATTCGTCCTGATATTTTTGGAAAAATTGGCAATTCGGGTGTTTCAGTGGCTTGTTTAGATGATGCTAAAAAACTTTATTCAGGTTTCGATCTTCTAGATCCTTACACGTCAGTTTCGATGACAATTAACGGACCCGCTCCCTTTATGGTAGGTTATTTCATAAATGCAGCTATTGATCAAAGTTGCGAAAAATATATAATTGAAAACGGTCTGAAAGAAAAAGTACAAAAACAGATTAAGAAAATATACAAAGAGAGAGGGGGAAATCTTCCTGAATATCAAGGGAATTTACCTGATACGAATAACGGATTAGGTTTATTTCTATTAGGAGTAACTGGCGATCAGGTATTGCCTAAAAATGTTTACGACAAAATAAAGGAAAATACTTTGCAAAAAGTAAGAGGAACAATTCAGGCTGATATTTTAAAAGAGGATCAGGCACAAAATACATGTATCTTCTCAACCGATTTTGCTCTAAAAATGATGGGTGATATTCAGGAATATTTTATTGAAAAAGATGTTAAGAATTTCTATTCGGTATCCATTTCTGGTTATCATATGGCTGAAGCCGGAGCTAATCCTATTACTCAACTTGCTTTTACCCTGGCCAATGGTTTCACATTTGTCGAATATTATCTATCCCGGGGCATGAAAATAGATGATTTTGCACCTAGCTTATCATTTTTCTTTTCTAATGGTTTGGATCCTGAATATTCAGTGATTGGGAGAGTAGCCAGAATAATATGGTCAAAAGCAATGAAAAATAAATATAAAGCCAACTCTTTATCCCAAAAACTTAAATACCATATTCAAACTTCCGGAAGATCATTACATTCTCAGGAAATTGAATTTAATGATATTAGAACTACACTACAGGCACTTTCAGGAATCTACGATAATTGCAACTCTTTACATACAAATGCATATGATGAAGCTATTACTACTCCTACAGAAGAATCTGTCAGGCGAGCGATGGCTATTCAAATGATAATCAATCATGAATATGGATTGGCAAAAAACCAGAATCCTTTACAAGGATCTTTTATCATAGAAGAATTAACGGAGCTTGTGGAAGAAGCTGTATTACTGGAATTTGACAGACTTACAAATCGTGGAGGTGTCTTAGGTGCAATGGAATCAATGTATCAGAGAGGTAAAATCCAGGACGAATCTCTTTATTATGAGTCTCTTAAACACAGTGGTGAACTTCCTATTATGGGAGTAAATACATTTTTATCATCTCAAGGTTCACCAACTGTAGTCCCAAGAGAAGTAATCAGAGCAACTGAAAAAGAGAAAAATTATCAAATCGAAAATTTGAAAAGCTTACATAAGGCAAATGAAAATATCTCTAAGAAGATATTAACAGATCTCAAACAAGCGGTTCTTGATAATAAGAACACTTTCGAATATCTGATGGAAGTAACAAAATATTGTTCTATTGGACAAATTACAAATGCTTTGTATGAGGTAGGAGGCCAGTATAGAAGAAATATGTAAATAAATTCGAAACCTAATAAATATATTTTTGATATTTAAATCTTTCGGTGTATCTTGAAATAAATTAAATAGAATCATTTTTGAACAAATTCTAATAACTCTATAAAACTCTAAGTATGAATTACAAAATAGATTATTCAGCAGAAAATTTAATTCTTGTCATTAATCCCAGAATTCCTTTTACTAAAATTGGAATTTACAATAATAAAAACCTTGTGTTTTTAAAAAAAATAATACATCCTGAAGAAGATTTGCGAAAATTTTCGAAGATCGAAGACCAGGCAAATTATAGAAAAGATGCAATAATAAAAGAGTTGAAAGATAATGATATCGATTTCGAAAAAATTAGACTTGTGATTAGCAGAGGTGGTTTGCTTAAACCTGTAAAATCAGGCGTTTATCTTATTACTGATAAAGTAAAACAGGATCTTGCTAATTCAATTCAGGGCACAGATGTAGTCAATTTAGGAGGATTAATCTCAGGAAGTATTGTTGATGAGCTCCCAAATGCAAATGCTTTCGTTGCTGATCCGGTAGTTGTTGATGAGTATAATGATCTTGCAAAGGTTACAGGTTTACCTGAACTAAAAAGAAAATCTATTTTTCATGCACTAAATCAAAAATATATCGCACAACAATACTCAAAATCCATACATAAAGAATATAAAGATCTGAATTTGATTGTTGCTCATTTAGGATCTGGAATAACCATTGGTGCACACCAAAAAGGATGTGTTATCGATTCAAATATGGGATACGATGGTGATGGTCCGTTTTCTCCTATGAGAGCTGGTAGTTTGCCTACAGGAGATCTAATCCGACTGTGTTTTAGCGGGAAATATACCGAAGAAGAATTGTTGAAAAAAGTAAGTGTGGAAGGTGGTTTGTATGCTCATTTTGGAACTTTTAGCGGTTTAGAGATTAACAAAAGAGTAGAGGAAGGTAATAAAGATGCTGCATTTATTTTTGAAGCTATGGCATACCAGGTTTCTAAAACTATTGGCTCTATGTATGCAGTCTTAGGAGGAAAAGTAGATGCCATATTAATTACAGGATCAATTGCTCATAGCTCATGGTTTGTTCGTAAAATATTAGAAAGAGTTGAAGATATAGCGCCTGTTTCTGTATATCCGGGATCTGATGATATACAAACATTAGCCCTGAAAGGGCTTGCTGTATTACATGGAGATGAAGATGTACGTGTTTACTAAAGATATGACCCAATAATAAATCTGAAATGGTGTTTCTTTACGAAACACCACTTTTTATTATTTCTTTAATATATTTATCCGGAACCTGAATTGTTACAACCTCTCCTGTTGCAGTTACAATATTATTAGCAAATACTTCCACATCAACGGTAACCTTTCTTCCATTAATTTCTCTAATTCTCCCTCTAATCTGCAAAGTACAATCAATAGGTGTCGGCTTTAAGTATTTTACATTTAACGTGCCGGTTAAAAACCTGAACGAGGGTTCTGTATCCATCTCCCTGTTTTCTTTTTTATACATGGCTGCCGCTGCCGAACCTGTACCGTGACAATCAATCAGAGAAGCAATTAAACCGCCATATACAAAACCAGGAATTGCAGTATGATATGGTTTAGGAGTGAATGTACTTAAAGTTTCATCACCATCCCAAACAGTTTTTATTTGATATCCATGTTCATTTAGGTTTCCACAACCATAGCAGTGACTTAAGTGATCAGGATAATAATCTTGAAATACCTTTACCTTTTTCATTTAAAAATAATTTAATTCAAGCCAAAATTAATCAAATCAATTTATTTATATAGAAATATATATATAAAGTTTTTCAATTAAAGACAACACACTTATATAAACAAAAACAGGGTCAGAGATTGAGTCAACGCCAGCATAACTGTGTAAGCCAAGCAAATAATAATTAGTAAAAAATTTATGACTTCAAAATCTTAAAAAAATAACTATTTATAGTCTAATAATGCTATTTTTGTTTTTTTTCGAATATTTTAAATTAACAATAAATATTAACATATTTTAATATAATATTAAACGTTACCATATCTATTAAGTCTTATTTGATCAGGGGAAATAATAACAGTAATAAAATTAATCTTTTTATATTCAATCTTTTTTGCTAAAATGAAAAACTTAAAATCAATTAAGAATAAATTTAAAGTCCTAATTTTAATATTTATTCTATTTCCTATTAGCCTTATTGCTCAGGAAGAATTTAGAAATTCGCCTCCAGAAATTATTAAACTTTTTAATGAAAGTCAAAGTTACTATTCCATTAACGATGAAATAATTAATGGCTGTGTATATCCTCTGCCCAATTCTAAAATAAATGGGCATCCCTATCTAAATGGCCAATGGACTGGAGCAATATTTTTTGTAAACAATAAAAAATATACAAATCTTTTAATCAAATATGATTTGACAATTGATGATATTATTTTAAAAGCAGAAATTGAAAATGGTATTCAAAAATTAATTAATGTCAATAAATTTCAAATAGATTCTTTTATTATTGGGAATTCTCTTTTTGTAAATTCTCGTGTTTTTTCCCCAGAAGAGAAAAAACACACTTATTTTGAACAAATATATAAAGGTAAATACTCATTATTTAAAAAATATGAAAAAGTATTCATTAAACAGTATAATAATATTACACCTTATGGGAAGTATTCCAATTTAAGAATTGATATTTATTTATTTGATAATAATAAACTAATTAATGTCAATAGAAGATCTTTATTTATAAAATGTTTTGAAAAAGATAAGCAAAATGAAATAAAATACTTTATGAAAAAAAATAATATTATATATAAAAAAGCTTCTCATCAAGAATTAAAAGAACTCATGAATTATTGCTCTAAGTTAATCTCTAATTAATATGAAATCTACAATATTTATTTTTTGTCTTTTCTTTTTTATTATTCTAACAAATTCTCTATTGGGCCAAGAAAAAGAAAAGAATATTTACGTAAAAACTCAAAGTTTAAATTGGGATGATTTTTCTAAATATATTGAAATTGAAAATAATGTGCGGTTTTTCTATAATCGAGATAGTATTCCTAACATCGAAATATTAGTAAAAAATGATAGTGCTCTCTTAGAGCAAGTTCTTAAAGAAAGTTTTTCAACATTTGGAATTAAAGTTTCAAAAGATGGAAGAGGTAACTATTTTTTATTTAAGGATTTCTCAATTCACCGAGATTTAGACAATTTATTTATTAAAGATCAACAAGATCAGGCGGCGGAAGATGGTATAGTATATAAAGCGGATGGAGAATATCTAAAAACCTATCAAGACTTCATTTCTGAAAGTTTAGTAATAGACTCAAATGGAAGTGGAAATAAAAATAAAAAAGTTTTACTAAGTGGTTACGTCACGAATTTCAGTGACGGAAGCACTATTCCGCAAGCAAGATTAAAGATAAATGAAACTAATACAAATGTAATTACCAATTTATTCGGATATTATGAAATACAAATAAAACCAGGCAACTACACTCTAACAGCCAATAGTTTAGGAATGTACGAAAGAAACTACAAATTGACAATAATCTCAAATGGTCGATTAAATATTCCTCTTAAAACAAAATCATTTCTTATTGATGAAGCTGTTGTGTCTGCAACTCGTAATCATAATGTAAGAAGTACAACAATGGGCTTTGAAAAAATTACTGCAAAAGCAATAAAAGAATTACCAGTAGTATTAGGAGAACCAGATATTGTCAAGGTTGCGTTGCTGCTTCCCGGAGTACAAACCATAGGAGAAGTATCTTCCGGATTTAACGTACGTGGGAGTCCTGCAGATCAAAATATGTTTTATATAAACGACTTACCAATATATAATTCTTCACATTTATTTGGACTTTATACAACATTTAATTCCGATGCAATTAATGGGTTTGAGTTTTACAAAAGCAATATCCCAATAGAATATGGAGGTCACTTATCGTCAATATTTGACATTGAAGCAAAAAAGGGAAATACGGAGAATTTCTCTGCAAGAGGAGGTATAGGACCCTTATCTAGCAGAATGCTAGTCGAAGGCCCTATACAGAAGGATAGCAGCAGTAGTTATCTTATTAGCTTTAGATCAACATACTCGGATTGGTTGTTAAATCAAATTGATAATATTGAAATAAAAAATAGTGCAGCTTCATTTTATGATGCCCTTATGAATTTTTCATTTGGTTTAACTAAAAAAGATAATGTTGAGTTATTTCTGTACGGCAGTAATGATTATGCAGATCTTGCATTTGGAATTAGAAATAATTATACTAATCTGGGTGCTTCTCTAAAATGGACACATGTTTTTAATAAAAAACTTATAAGTGAATTGGATGTCGTTAAAAGCCAGTATTACTACGATATGGAAAATTATGAGATAGCATACATAGGCTATAAAAATTCTTTTGAATTAAACCATAACGAAGCAAAATTGAAATTTAATTATTACTTAAATGATAAGCAGGCTTTTCAATTTGGCATAAATGCTAAATTTTATGATTTGAATTATGGAGACTTTTTACCTCTTAATGAAGAATCGACAATTAAGCCAATAGAATTTGAATCTGAAAAAGCAATTAGCAGCAGTATATTTATATCAGATAAATGGGATATTTCAAATAAAATAAGTATCGAAGGTGGTATTCGTGCTACATATTACTCATACTTAGGTCCAAAAACAATATTCACATATGAGGAAAATGCACCAAGAGATATTAATAATATAACAGATACCGTAAAATATGGAAATAATAAATCGATTAGTGATAATATAAATTTTGATTTCAGAATTGCAGGTAAATACGAAATTAATCCTGATTTTTCTATAAAAGCAAGTTATAATACGCTTCATCAATATATTTTTATGTTATCTAATACAGTTTCGGTTACTCCCACAAGCAAATGGAAATTAAGTGATCCTCATCTTGAACCAATGAAAGGAAAGCAATATTCATTAGGTTTTTATAAAAATTTTTGGAATGATAAAATAGAAACATCAGTAGAGTTATATTACAAAGAGGTAGAAAACCAGGTTGAATATAAAGATGGCGCCGATTTCTTAACTAATCAGTATCCGGAGACTGCGGTTATTCAGGGAGATATAAAAGCGTATGGTATTGAAATTATGTTAAGGAAGAAAATAGGAAAAATAAATGGATGGGTTAATTATACATATTCAAAGGCAGAAGTTACAGCCCTGAATCCACTAACTGGAGAAATGAATAATCAAGGCCATGCCTATCCTACTAATTACGATAGACCTCACGCAGCAAATTTGGCTCTAAACTATAAAGCTACAAAACGAATTAGTATATCAATGAATGTAGTTTATTCAACTGGACGACCAGTAACTTATCCAACTTCAATTTATTACCAAAATGGCATTCAGATTACTGGTTTTTCAGGGCGAAATGAATATCGCCTTCCTGATTATTTCAGAACTGATCTTTCAATTAATATTGAAGGAAACTTAAAGAAAAGTAAATTTGCTCATAGCTCCTGGTCTATTGGATTTTACAATTTAACCGCAAGAAAGAATCCTTACTCAATAGTATTTCAGAACGAAGATGGTGAAATTAAAGGATATAAAATTTCAATACTTGGAACAATTATTCCTTCAATAAATTATAATTTGAAATTTGGCAACTATGAAAATTAGAAACATAATTTTAATACTTTCATTAATTGTACTTGGTTGTAAAGATGAATTTTTACTTGATTCAAAAACTTATGAATCTTTAATGGTAGTTGATGGGCTTATTACAAATGAGGAAGGACCATATATGGTTAAGATATCTCGATCATTACCTGTAAATCATCTTGAAAAAATTCCTTATGAAAATTGCATTGTTACATTAATAGAAAATACAGGTACAACAGAAATACTTACAGAAATTGAACCTGGGAAATATATGACTTCTGAAAGTGGGATAAAAGGTGTTATTGGTAATGAATACAGTATCTCAATTTATACCCCGGAAGGTAAAGAATATCACTCTGCTTTTCAAGAATTAAAAGAGCTTGTTGATTTAGATTCAGTATATGCTGAATCAACTAAATTAATAGATATTGATTATCCCTTTGGATTGCCCGGTTACCAGTTTTACATCAATACTAAAACAGCACCAACACAAGAAAATTATTTCTTATGGAGCATGACTGAAACATTTGAATATGACATAGATCACGAACTTGCATACGTAGAAACCAGGTTTGGTGATTATCTTTATAATAATCCTAGATATGATACTCTTATAACTTGTTGGAGAACTCAAAATGTAAATTATATTTTTACAGGTACCACTTCCAAATTAAGCATACCCCAAATTGCACATCAACCATTACACTTTGTAGGCACCGACACAAAAAAACTTACCAAAGGATATAGTGCTTTAATTCAGCAATACACAATTGGAGAAAATGCATATAATTATTGGCAAGGTATTGAAGAACAGAGCTCAAATGAAAATCTCCTTGTATCTAGTCAACCTTATACTATAAAGGGAAACATAGAAAATATTAACAATGATGAAGAAATTGTTTTAGGATATTTCACTGTTGCTTCAGTTTCTCAGAAAAGAATATTTGTCGAAAAATCTTATGATCCTTTTTATTATAACGCTTGTCTAATAATAACAGATATATTAGCGATTTCAGATCATAAGAAAAAATTCCCAGCACCCTACTTTTGGGTAAAAGTTGATGATGGCGCGTTTGGAATAACAGATAAACACTGTATAGATTGCAGAAATGAAGGAGGGAATCTCGAGAAACCAGAATTTTGGATAGATCAATAAAATATTATTGAACCATGAAAATTATAAATATCAAATATATTTTTTTGATCCTTTTGATAATTACTCTTGGATGCAAAGATGAGTTTTTACTTGATTCAAAAACTTATGAATCTTTAATGGTAGTTGATGGACTTATTACAAATGAGGATGGACCATATATGGTTAAGATTTCTCAATCATTACCCGTTAATTATCTTGCAGAAATTCCATATGAAAATTGCATAGTTACATTAATAGAAAATACGGGTAAAACAGAAATACTTACGGAAATAGAACCCGGGAAATATATGACTTCTGAAAGTGGAATGAAGGGCATTATTGGTAATGAATACAGTATCTCAATTTTTACCCCGGAAGGTAAAGAATATCACTCTGATTTTCAAGAATTAAAAGAGCTTGTTGATTTAGATTCAGTATATGCTGAATCAACCAAATTATTAGATATTGATTATCCCTTTGGATTGCCCGGTTACCAGTTTTATGTTGATACGAAAACAGCACCAACACAAGAAAATTATTTCTTATGGAGCATGACAGAAACATTTGAATATGATGCAGATCACGATCTTGCATTCGTAGAAACCAGGTTTGGTGATCGTATTTATAATAGTCCCAGATATGATACACTTTATACCTGTTGGAAAACTCAAAAAGTAAATTATATTTTTACAGGTACCACTTCCAAATTAAGCATACCCCAAATCACAAATCAACCATTGCACTTTGTTAGCACCGAATCAAAAAAACTCACCAAAAGATATAGTGTTTTAATTCAGCAATACACAATTGGAGAAAATGCATATAATTATTGGCAAGGCATTGAGGAACAGAGCTCAAATGAAAATTTTCTTGTAACCAGTCAACCTTATACTATAAAAGGAAACATAGAAAACATTAACAATGAGAAAGAAATTGTTTTAGGATACTTTACAGTTGCTTCAGTTTCTCAGAAAAGAATATTTGTAGAAAAACTTTATGATCCATTTTATTATAATATTTGTATAGCATTAACAGACCCAATGGAAATAGGAGATTTTAAGAAAGTCCACAATCCACCCTACTTTTGGACAGAGGTTGAAGAAAACATGTTTGGAATATTACAATTACACTGTATAGATTGTAGAACTGAAGGTGGTGGTCTTGAAAAACCAGAATTTTGGATAGATAAATAAATTGGTTAAATATTAATTATCAATATTATCTTAGGTAATCATGAAATTTAAAAGTATTCTAATAATTCTTTCAATAGTAACTCTTGGATGCAAAGATGAGTTTTTATTGGAAACAAAAAACTATGTGCCAATAATGGTTGTAGATGGATTGATTTCCAATGAACCGGGGCCTTATGCCATTAAATTATCACTTACATCTCCTGTTAATCATACTGAGTGGATTCCTTATGAAAAATGCATTGTTACATTAATAGAAAATACGGGTAAAACAGAAATACTTACGGAAATAGAACCCGGGAAATATATGACTTCTGAAAGTGGAATGAAGGGCATTATTGGTAATGAATACAGTATTTCAATAACTACTCCAGAGGGTAAAGAATATAAAACAGATTTACAGGAAATGAAAGAGCTGGTAGAAATTGATTCGGTTTATGCGGAATTTATTTATTTAAAAGAAGAAGGCTATCCCTTTGGATTACCGGGTTATCAATTTTATATCGACACTAAAACTGCACCAAGTCAGGATAACTATTTCTTATGGAATATGATTGAAACATATGAATATGCTGCGGATTACTCCCTTTATGCTGTTATGAATTGGAAAGGTCAGATTTTATTAGAAGGAATTGATACATGTTCTGATTTTAGTAATGTTTATTGGTGCTGGAAAACACAAAATATCGGTTATTTAGTTACGGGAAAGACTTCTAACTTAACTATTCCGAAAATATCTAATCAACCGCTAAATTTCGTTAGTACAGATTCCAGAAGACTCCAAAAGAAATATAGTTTGCTTCTAAGGCAATATTCAATAGGGGAAGAAACATATTATTTCTGGAAGAGTATTGAAGATCAAATTTCTGATGAGAATTTTCTTGTTGCAAATCAACCTTATAATATTACCGGGAATATAAAAAATATTATTAATCCCGATGAACCCGTTTATGGATACTTTACCGTAGCTTCAGTTACTCAAAAAAGAATTTTTGTTCCCAGACCTCCCAGTGTTAGTTTTTATTACGAAATTTGTTTTGTTTGTTATGATCTTGAATATCCAATATCAAGATACTATGTCATATCAGAAGAAGGAAGACTTGGAACTGTATATGAACAATGTTTAGATTGTACTACAAGAGGTGGAGTAACAACAAAGCCTGAATTTTGGATTTATAAATAAATTGTTTTAAAATTAATTAATAAAAGTAATCTCAACTATGAATTATATGTATCGAATACTTAATTTATTATCGCTATTAATAGCATTTTCCAGTATTCATGGACAACAAAATGATAATTTTAATATTACTGATGTTACAGAAAACATCAAATTAAATACAGATAGGGATTTATATTTTTGCGGAGAAGATATCTTTTTCAATATAGATTACTTTATTAACGATAAAAAAACTCTTCCAGTTTTAAGCAATGTTCTTTATTTGGAGTTAATAGAATGTAATAATAATACACCAATTATTCAGAAAAAATTTAAGATATCTGATTTTAATGTAAATGGTTTAATTAATATTCCTAATAATGTTGCCTCTGGAAATTACATGCTAAGAGTTTATACTCAATATCAACGAAATTTTTCAGCACTAAATTATAGTTACCGCCTTTTAACAATACTTAATCCAGATTCTAATCCTCTGCCATCAACCATTTTAAGCGAAATAGATTCTATATACATTGCAACAGAAGGAAACATCTTGTTAAATAATATTAAGAATAAAATTGTTATTAAAATACCTGAATCTTTAGTGAACGACATTAATAAATATTATATAACAGATGAAACAAATAATATAATTAAAGAAGTAAAACCTCAGAATTCGGGTTTTATTAAAACAGAAATGAGCTTTAATAAGTCAAAACAATATAAATTTATACTTATTAAAAGTAGCGGAGATACAATATCGAAGGCATTCCCTAAAGTTCTTAACTCAGGGATACAAACAAATACACAATTAACAACCAATAATTTTTATTATAAAATACAAACTGTAGGGAACATTAATAATATCCAGAATCCAGATTATCAAATTAGAATTTTCTCCAACGACCTTACTGTAAAATACACAAAAGATATAAGTTTAAATGATTCTATTTTTGATCTAAATATTGCCACTAGTGTGTTAGGTAATGGAATTAATTATATTGCTTTAACTGATAAGAATGAAAATATTAAAAAAATTAATTCAGTTTATAAATCGCCCAAGCAATTTAATGAAATAAATATTGAGATCAATAAAGACAACTATAAACCAAGAGAAATAATTGACGCTTATATAACAACAAAGGATGAAGGTCAAAAAGAATTACCCATTGTCTCAGTCTCGGTTACTAAACATGGAACAAAAAAAGAGGACCATGGTTTTATCCCCTCTTTATACCTGAAACACCCTATTTTGCTTGAGAATTTTCTTAATTCTAATACTCAGCTAAACAATGAGTTGAAAGATCAAATAATGATTTTGTTTGATCAAACACATGACAAAAAATCGTTTATTAACAGAATTAACGAAGCCCAAACTACAGAAATGGAATATATTCCCGAAGTTCGTGACCTTACAATAAGCGGTATTCTAAGAAATAAAAAAACAAAGGGACCAATTCCCAATCATAATATTTACCTCTCAATTCTATTTAATTCCCCTCAAATTCATATATACAAAACTAGAGAAAATGGTGAATTTATTTTCTCATTAAACAATGTTTATGGAATGAATGATGTATTTCTCTGTTCTGAAGCTTTTACCGAAGTAGAAAAAGAACATGAAATACTAATTAAAAGTTCATTCTCTTCAGACATCCTCTCCATTGGTACAACCCCAATATTCATAAATTATACTGATATAGAATTAATAAAAGAAATTTATATCAACGCACAAATTCAACAAAAATTTTGTAAAAACCATAATGATAGTTTGAATAAAAAAAGCGATAAGCCTTCTTTTAATTTAAATGATAATAAAACAACCATAATTCCTGATAATTATGTTGAATTAGAAACTATGCAGGAATTATTTTATGAAATTGTATCCAATGTTATAGTAAAAAAAATAAGAAATCAATTTGTTTTTAAAGTTTTAGATGAAAATGATTATATGCTCACTGGTACTCCTCTTATTCTTTTGGATAATATTCCTATTTTCAATCCAGATAAAATAATGCAACTTGATCCTTCTCAAATCAAAAAAATTGAAGTAATATATAAGACTTACATCCTTGGATCACATACCATTAATGGAGTAATTATGTTAACAAGCAATACTGATAATTTTGCAGGAATAGAATTCCCTAAATCAGCTACATTTATCGAATATCAAACGCTCGAAGAACCAAACAGTTACTTTTTTATGAATAACGATAGTTCAGAAACTTCATTAAGAATCCCGGATTTTAGAACTACATTGTACTGGAATCCTCAAATCAAATTAACAAATAATGGGCAGAAAATCCATTTTAATGCCTCCGACAGGAAAGGTTCTTATGATATAGTTATCAAAGCTTATACTTCAGATGGACAAACTTATTATGGCACAAAACAAATAACTATTGAATAAACATTTCTGAATAAAGATTGTTAATATTATAATAAACATTTAATTTCCTATATTCAGATTAAATACTACTTTTGACAACACTTAACAATCTACTTTTGACAACACTTAACAATCTAAATATGTGAATAAAAAGCATTCACAACCTTAAGATTTTAACTTACTTCATATTAAGTAATTATGAATAAACTAGAAAATCAAACATTACCTTCCTTATTGGAAAATAGCATTAAATTCTATGGTGAGAATATAGCTTTATCGTATGTAAATGAAGAATCGTTTACGTATAACGATCTTAACTCCGAAATCGAAAAGATTAAAAAAGTACTTATCGGTCAAGGAATTACAAAAGGAGACAAAGTAGCTATTTTAAGCAGGAACATGCCTAACTGGGGGGTTGCCTTTTTTGCCATTACGTCTATTGGAGCTATCGCTGTTCCTTTATTACCTGATTTTCATAAAGATGAAATTCAGAATATAATAGAACATTCCGAACCCAAAGGGATTTTTGTTTCTAAATTAATGTATCCTAAAATTGAACATTTACCTGTTAACCTGCTTGAAACAATCATTTATACCGATGATTTTGAAATAGTAAAAACTAAGTCAACAACAGAAAACAGCAATTATAAAAATAACTTCATAGTCGAAGAATCGGATCTGGCATCTATCATATATACATCAGGAACTACTGGAAAATCAAAAGGTGTGATGTTAACACACAAAAATATTGTTTTTGATGCTGTACAGAGTCTTTCAGTTGAACGTGTAAAACAAAACCATCGTTTTCTTTCAATATTGCCATTATCGCATTCTTATGAAAACACTTTAGGATTAATAGTTCCTATTTTGCAAGGAGCATCGGTATATTATCTTGAAAAACCGCCTACTCCAAATGCGTTAATTCCGGCAATGCAAAAAGTAAAACCTACACATATTTTTAGTGTGCCAATGATAATAGAAAAAATCTATAGAAATCAGGTTTTACCTAAATTTACAAATAGTAAAATCCTGGCTATTTTATATAAATTGTCATTTGTAAGAAAAGCTTTAAATAAATTAGCAGGCAAAAAATTATTAGAAACATTTGGTGGTGAATTAGAATTCTTTGGTATTGGAGGTGCAGCGCTCGACCCTGTGGTTGAAAAGTTTTTAAGAGAAGCTAAATTTCCTTATGCCATAGGATATGGACTAACAGAATCTGCTCCTTTGCTTTCAGGATCAAACCCAAAAACTTCAAAGTTCAAAGCAATTGGGCCGGTAATGGAAGGTATTGAAATTAAAATCAATAATGCTGATCCTAAAACTGGTGAAGGCGAAGTATGGGCCAAAGGGGACAATATTATGAAAGGATATTATAAGGAACCGGAACTAACTAAAGACGTTTTAACTCATGATGGTTGGTTAAAAACCGGAGATCTTGGTTATTTTGACAAAGACAACTTCCTGTTTCTCAAGGGGAGAATTAAAAATATGATAGTAGGTGCCAGTGGCGAAAATATTTATCCTGAAGAAATTGAATCTGTTATAAATAATTTCAGGTACGTTCTAGAATCAATCGTTGTTGAAAAGAAAGGAAAGTTAGTTGCATTAGTACATTTCAATTACGAAGAACTGGAAAAACAATTTCAACATTTTAAAGAAGAAGCTGTTGATTATGCCAGGAAAAAAGCCGAAGAATTAAAGACTGAATTACAAGATTATGTTAACTCAAGAGTAAATAAATTTTCGAGAATACACTCTGTTGTTCCGCATACAGTTCCTTTTGTAAAAACTGCAACAAAAAAAATTAAACGATATTTATATTACTAATTTCTAATTTTAAAAATAGAAAACAGCAATATCGCTATAAGCGAATTGCTGTTTTTTATTAATTCCGCTCTTTTAATTACAAAAAAAACATTGGTTAAAAATCCAATTATACCATTTATTATTCAAAATGCCATATTTGTGAAAAACAAATATGGATTGAATATATAACGACATTAACCATTCTAGACTTCGAAGTACCATCCCGATTTAAACGGGACGACACTTTGAAGAAGAATTGGTATTAAACGAAATTTAAATTCTATATAATCTTGACAAATGTCAATTTTATATGTATTTTATTAAAAATTTCAGAAAATGAGGTATTGTATTGGCGACATACATGGATGTATTAAAACTCTCAAAGAACTTATTCGTCAAATATGTTTAATTCATAAACATCCTGAGCTTTATTTTGTTGGAGATTTTATTGATCGTGGGCCAAATTCAAAGGCTGTAATTGATTATATTTTAGAATTAAAAAACGGTGGGTTTAAAATAACATCTGTTCGCGGAAACCATGAACAAATGCTGATACATGCATATACGTATAATCAAAAAATTACAGACTCAAACTGGAGCTTTAACGGAGCCGAACATACCATAAGAAGTTTTAATGCTATGGCCGATTTAAATAAAACTGTAAAGGATTTAATACCTGAAAAATATTTTCGTTTTCTTACTTCATTACCCTATTTTATCGAACTTTCTGATTATTATATTGTTCATGCAGGATTTAACTTTAAACTCAAATATCCATTTACTGATTTTGAAACGATGATATGGACAAGAGAAGAACAATATAATTCGAAAATCACAAAAGCAAAAAAAATAATTCATGGTCATACTCCTGTACCGTTTGGTCAAATAAAATCTCAAATCTTAAATAAAATTAATAATGTATTTAACATTGATTCGGGTTGTGTTTTTACAAATCTGGAAAAGTTAGGAACTTTAACGGCACTTAACATGGATAAACTAGAACTATTAAATGTTAAAAATATTGATACTTAATTATGACAAGAATATTGTTGGCTTTTATAATTATATTATGATAAAAATTGGTATCTTTTCACTTATTAGGTAATACAACTTAAATTTAAGAATATGACAAATCAAAACGATTTAGTGCTATTATTTACCGGTTCGGAAATTGACACCAACATTTTAAAAGAATTTCTAGAGGATAATCAAATTGCGTCACTCATCAAAAACGAAATGAATTCAGGGAAAGCAGCCGGTTTTGGTGGTGGATTTTATGGTGCTGAAACGCATTTATATATTTCTGAAAAGGATAATAATAAGGCAAAAGATATATTGAACGAATTTCTTAAATCTATTGATTCAGAATAGCATTCTAAAAATAAAAAAGCTTTTTGGTTCTGTTTAAGTTCCAAAAAGCCCTTTGAGAATATAATATTTAACTAAATGACCTCCTACTTATGTCTCCCAGGTAAAACGGCAGATAAACCAGCAATAAAGTATCTGTTATCGAAAATCCTTTAAACTTTCCATTAATTTTTTTCGTGTAAAGAAAATTCTACTTTTTACCGTACCTATTTTCAAATTTAATCCATCTGCAATTTCTTTATACTTGTAACCAGATAAAAACATTGTAAACGGTTCTTTAAATTCATCAGGCAAATTATCTATTTCTTTTGTAATTTCGTAAGTTGTATACTCCTTATCAGGTCTTGTTGGAGAAAGCTCCCTTGATAAATTCAAAAAATATAAATTATTTGTTGTATCGTTATGAGTATTTTCTTTTTGTTGTTTTCGATAATTATTAATAAAAGTATTTTTCATGATTGTAAAGGACCATGCCTTTAAATTAGTATAACCTACAAACTTATCTCTGTGTGATAAAGCTTTTAAATATGTTTCTTGCAAAAGATCCTGAGCTTCTTCTTTATTATAAGTCAAACTCATTGCAAATCTCGAAAGTTTAGTTTCTAAACCTATAAGTTGATGATTAAATTCTATTGCTGTCATAGTTATACGTTTTTAAATAATTCTTAAACAAATATACAACACTAAAAGACCAAAAAGCAAATATCTGAATGCCTCAAACCCCAATAACAACAACTATTCTAAATAAGGACAGCAAGTAAAAGCACCGTTATTTAAGCATTGTGTTACCTTTTTGCCTCATTCTTCTAAATTACGATTAAGGTGCATTTTTTTGTTTAATGTTTGTGTTATTAAACTAACACTTGATTAAACAAAAAATCCTGCTTAAACTCAAGCAGGATACGTTATTTAGAATAATTCTAAAGAAATTACAGGTTTTTTAATGTTTCTACAAAATCTAGTGGTGATGATACTTTCAGAACGTTTGATGGTAATTCTGTAAAATTCTCTTTTATCTGTAGTCCTGTTACAAATATCTTTTGGAAAGGAAAAGTTTGTGACAGATTATTTAAATATTCAATTACTTCATTTTTATTCAACGAAGAAGTTAAGGATGTAAAAAGAAAATCAGGATTAACCATTTTACTGGTTTCAACAACATCTTCAAATGGTACAGAACTTCCTAAATAATAAACAAGTCTACCTGATTTTTTAATTAAATAATTGTAAAACAATAATGCTAACTCGTGATATTCAGCTTCTGGCAAAAATAATAGGAGCTTTTTAGCTGTCTGACTCTCAGTAACAACAATATTATCTATCGCAACCATCAATTTTTGCCTGAATAAATTTGACACAAAATGTTCATGAGCCGGATTAATAGATCCTGTTTGCCATAACAAACCAATCTTTTCAAAAAACGGAAAAATAACTCTTATAACTGAATTCTCAAACCCTTCGTGCATAATGTATCGCGAGAGTATTCTGTCGAATTTATACTCATCCATTTCAACCATTGCAACAACTAAGTTTTCAATATTATTTTCCGCATTCGATGAATCAGAAGAAGCATTAATTACTTTTTCAGTTATCTCAGAATCAGATAATTTTGAGATATCAGAAATGCGCATACCATATCTGTTGAGTATTGCAATATTTAGTAAGCTCTTTAAATCATTATCGCAATAGCATCTAATGTTTGTATCAGTACGTGCCGGTTTAATAATACCATAACGTTTTTCCCAAATTCTAATGGTATGAGCTTTTATCCCCGATAAATTTTCCAACTCTTTTATTGAATAGCTTGCCATAAAATTTAATGTGTCTAGTGATTTTTTCATATGTTACAACAACAGTTACAGATAATAGTTCAATAACCCCGCAAATTTTAATAGCTGAATAAATTATACAAGTATAAAAATTAAAAGGGGCTGTTGAAAAAGTAAATTTCAACAGCCTTTATTTTTTGTCATTGACATGGA
>JAIORB010000100.1 GCA_021108325.1 Bacteroidales bacterium
TTAAATTAGTAAACTGTGGTATAGCTAATGATAAAATGATAAAATGACAGAAAAAGGAGTAAATGAAATAACATTTAATCATTTACGCATTTAATCATTCCCAGTAAAATAACAGTAGAGCCATATTTAAAAATTCTTAAATTCATATTTTTTGTGCTAATTTTATGGCAAAACAGAAAAAAAGTATTTCATATCTAAAATAATTGAAAATGCACAACACAGTTAAAGTTACAGATAAAGTTTATTGGATAGGGGGAAACGATCGAAGAACCAGTCATTTCGAAAATATGTGGCCAATTCCTAATGGAATTTCATACAATTCATACTTAATTATTGACGAAAAAGTAGCATTGGTCGATACAATTGAGTTTGGTTCATCTGACGATTATCTTGATAAAATCGAAGAACTTATTGATGGAAAGACTATAGATTATTTAATCATAAATCACATGGAACCTGATCATTCAGGTGCTATTAAAACCATTGTCGAGAAATATCCAAATATTAAACTGGTTGGTAATCTAAAAACATTTAAAATTATTGAATCTTATTTTGGATACCAGGATAAATGGTATCAGATTGAAGATGGTGATGAGTTAAATCTCGGACATCATAATTTAAAATTTGTTATGACACCCTGGGTACACTGGCCCGAAACCATGATGACTTACGACTTAACAGAAAAGATTTTATTTTCAGGTGATGCATTTGGCAGTTTTGGTGCTTTAGATGGTGGAATATTCGATGATGAGATTGAATTTGAAGAATATTACAAAGATGAAATGCGTCGATATTATTCTAATATTGTTGGGAAATACAGCAATATGGTTCAGAAAGCTTTTAAAAAGCTTGAGGGAATAGATATTAAATATGTTTGTTCAACTCATGGTCCAATATGGAGAACTGATGTAAATAAGGTACTTTCTTTATACGATAAGTGGAGTAAGTTTGAAACCGAAGAAGGTGTTGTAATTATTTATGGCTCAATGTACGGAAACACGGCAAAATTAGCTGATAGCATTGCACGTAAACTTTCTGAACAGGGAATTAAAAAAATCAGGATTCATGATGCTTCAAAAACACACATTTCATATTTAATTAATGATATCTGGCGATATAAAGGAGTTATTCTGGGAAGTTGTGCCTATAATTCAGAAATGTTGCCTACTATGGAAAATCTGACCCGTACACTTGAGCACATGGGAGTTAAAGATCGTTTGTTAGGATTGTTTGGGTCGTATAGCTGGAATGGTGGCGGAGTAAAAGCTTTATATAAATTTAACGAAACCATCCAATGGGAATTAGTTTCTGAACCTGTTGATACAAAAGGTATTCCCGGAAATGAAGCCTTTGATCGTTGTGGAACTATAGCTAAAGCTATGGCAGAAAAACTGAAAGAATAAATTAAAATAATAAATAATCGCAAGGGTGTTGATTAATTTTTCGATACCCTTTTTTTATTTCTGTGAGACAGAAAATACTTATCTTTATTGTCAGTAAAAACAATTTGAAATAATTATGGAATTCGATTTTAAAATTGGGATAACTTATACAGCAAAACAAAAAGTAGAATATAAAGATACTGCTGCAAAATATGGTTCAGGATTAGTTGAAGTCTTAGCAACACCAGCCATGATTGCATTAATGGAGAATGCAGCCTTAAATACTGTTTTACCTTATTTAGGCGATGAGCATAACACCGTGGGTTTTGAGGTAAATGTCAGGCATTTAAAACCAACACCTGTTGGAATGCAGGTAGAGTGTACGGCCACTTTAATCGAAGTTGATGGCAAAAAACTTGTTTTTAAATTAGAAGCAAGCGATGAAGAAGGAAGAATTGGTGAAGGTACACACACTCGTTACATTATTAACTCTAAGAAATTTATGGAAAAACTTAACCAAAAATAAGAATATGAAATTAATTAAATTAACCCTGACATTTATAATTGTATTTACAATTAATAATGTATTTGCACAGAATATGATTAAACTTCCGGAGCCTGATAAAACTGGGGGCAAACCTTTAATGCAGGCATTAAATGAACGAAGTTCAAGTCGTGATTTTATCGATAAGGAATTAACCGACCAGCAATTATCTAATTTGTTATGGGCAGCATTTGGTATAAACAGGGAAGAAACAAATAAACGAACTGCCCCAAGTTCTCATAATAATCAAGATATTGAAATTTACCTGACTACTAAAAATGGTTTATTTCTATATAAGTCTGAAGAACATGCTTTAGAAAAGTTGTCAGATGTGGATATGAGATCAGTTGCAGGAAAACAGAATTTTGTGAAAGAGGCTGCCGTAAACTTAATTTATGTGTCAGATTTTAAAAAGTTGGGTAATGCTTCAGTTGAAATAAAACGCATGACTGCGGCAACACATTGTGGATTTATTGGTCAAAATGTTTATTTGTATTGTGCATCGGAAGGTTTAATTTCTGTTTTCAGGGCATGGATAAATAAAGAAAAAATTGCAAAAGAATTAAACTTACCTGAAAATTATGAAGCAATTTATAGTCAGTCTGTAGGATATTCTAAATAATTAAGAATTGCCCGGTTTAAAAAAGTATAAACAAATATGGACCTAATAGTCAATAGCTAAAAGCAAAAAGCCAAATAGTATGAAGTATAATTTTGATGAAATTATAAACAGAGAAAACACTGCCTCTGTAAAGTATGATTTACGAAAAGATATATTCGAGAAAGAAGATGTAATCCCAATGTGGGTAGCGGATATGGATTTCAAAACACCTGATTTTATCATTAAAGCAATTAATGATCGTGCGAGTCATGAAGTGTTTGGTTATAGTTTCAGGCCTGAATCGTATTTTCTCTCAATAGTAAACTGGTTAAAACGACGACATAATTGGGAAATATCTAAAGATTGGATTTCATTTAGTCCCGGCATTGTGCCTGCAGTAAACATGGCTATTTTAGCATTTACTGAACCAAATGATAAAATTATTATTCAGCCGCCTGTTTATTTTCCTTTCTTTTCGGCAATAAAAAACAATAATAGAACGATTATCGAAAACCCGTTAAAATTAAAAAATGGTAGATATTGTTTTGACTTTAATGATCTTGAAAAAAAATTAACAGATGCCAAAATATTGATTCTTTCAAATCCTCATAATCCCGGAGGTTCTGTGTGGACTAAAGATGAACTAAAGAGATTAGGAGAGATGTGCCTGGAAAATAATGTATTGATTATGTCTGATGAAATCCATGCTGATTTGGTGTTTAAAGATTTTAAGTTCACCCCGTTGGCTTCTATATCAAAAAATATAGCAGATAGTACAGTTACTTTTGTTGCACCAAGCAAAACGTTTAATATGGCTGCATTATCCACATCTTCTGTTATTGCATCGAATAAAGAATTGAAAGAGAAATATGATAAAGTTTTGGATGCAATTCATGTAGGTTTAGGTAATGTGTTTGGCACTGTTGCATCTGAAGCTGCATATTCTTATGGTGACGAATGGCTGGACCAGTTAATGGATTATCTTTCCGTAAATCTTGATTTTACGCAGGAATTTTTAAATGAAAAGATACCTCAGATAAAAATGATTCGACCTGAAGGTACTTACCTGGTTTGGCTTAACTGTTCTGAACTAAACTTGAAGGAAAAGGATTTAAAAGAATTTATGATTAAAGATGCTGGTTTGGGTTTTAACGATGGCCAAATGTTTGGAACGGGAGGTGAAGGTTACATGCGTATGAATATTGCATGCCCAAAACAAACACTTTTAGATGCCTTGATTAGTCTTGAAAAAGCTGTAAGTAAATTATAAAGTTATTTACTTTTTTTCCCTTTTTTTGTGCTATTATCCTCTTCCTCCTCGTCATCATCTAAAGCCGAAACAAGTCCACCTGTAAGATTACCATCAAGTTTTTTAATAAATGATTCTTGTTGTTTCTTTAATCTTTCGTATTCTTCTACTTGTTTTTCAAGTTCTGCTTCGCGTCTGGATGATTCCTCCTGTGTAGCTTGAAGCTCCTCCATATTCTGACGCATCTCTTCTTCCTGAGCTCTCATTTCTTCGGCCTGTTGTTTTGTTGTTTCTAACAACTCTGCTGTTCGTATATTAACTTTAACTGAAGATAACGTAGAGGCTATATTTTCGCCAATCTTTTCAACAAATTCTATTTGATACTTTTCAAACTCCCTAAAAGAAGCCATCTCAATAACACCATAAACATTATCATTTACAACTAAAGGTACTATTACTATACTTTTAGGATTATTATCACCAAGTCCTGATGAAATTGTGATGTAATTATCTGGAATATCGGTGATATAAATGGTTTCACTTTCTTGTACTGCTCTGCCAATTAAGCCAACACCTTTTTCTATTCGCTTTTCAAGAAATTTTTTACGATTAAATGCATATGCTGAACTCATCTCAATGAATTGGTCATTTTTATCATCATCATTAACAATAAATAATCCCCCCTGGTTGGCATCACAATATTTTACCAGATTACTTATTACATCATATGTTAGCTTCTCAATATTATCGTTGTTTTGTCTTAAAATATCACTGAATTTTGCAATTCCTTGCGATGCCCAATTTCGCTGATCATCCTCTTTTTTCCTTCGTGTTTCTTCTTCTGTAGCATGCTTAAGATTAGTACGCATTTCGAGTAATGCATTTCCCAAATCATCTTCTTCACTTAAGGGTACAAACGGACTCTCAAAATTTCTCTTACCTATTTCAATTGAAAAATCGGTAGTCTCCTTTAATCCACGAATCAAAGCATTCAGGGCTTCAGACATTTCTCCAATCTCATCATTACTTTCTTTAATTTGTTTATTAGGCATTATACCGTCACCCATCATGATAAGAATATTTTTAATCTTTTTTATGGGTTTAATTACCATTTGTGCAAGGAATAAAGCAATAACAATAGAAATCAGAACTAAAACAACTCCTGATACGAATATGAAATTTTCAAGATTAGCAAATGAGTCCTCCATTTGTTGTCTTGCTTCAATAACCTTTGCTTCATGTTGTTCAATTAGGTTACCAAGTCGTTCTATTATAATATCACTTAATACAATAATATCGCCTCCTTCTTCAACTTTTGTATAAACTTCAGTCATAAGTAAGAAAAAATCATCATAACTTTCCATTGTACTTAAATTGTTCATAATATCCTGATGCATTGGGAATAAAGTATCGCTAATAGATACATAAATTTGTTCATAAGATTGCTGTTCATCAGGAGTCCACTCATTCGATAATTTTAAAATTCTTTCATGAATATCAGGAAGTATAATGCGTTGCAAATCACGTAATTTTATTTTGTCTGGTGTGTCAGCCTGTATCTCAATATACACCCAATTTTTAATAAGCATTTTTGATGAAATTATTGTATTAGACAGTTCACGAACAAGATCCGCAGAAGGAACATAGACCATCGATATTTTTTCGCTTACTTCAAGACTTTTTTTCAGGGTTCTGTTAATAAGATACATATTAACTAATATTGCGATAGTTACTACTCCAAACCCTAATATTAACTTTTTAGCAATAGTAAATTTAAAATTCATAACCTGGTATTGAGTTTAAAATTTATTAAGATTCTAAGATAAGAATTAATTTTTAGATAGGTTTAAATATAATTTTTTTTATTGTAAATATCCTAAAATCAATAAAAACTATTTTAGTAAAACCTTAAATCCGCAAGCCGTGGCACGGCTATTTTGGTAGTTAGCAGGTTAGTTGTAATTATTATCATCTTTATAAACAAGCCGTGCTACGGCTAATCGCTTAATCTACAAACGAATAAAAATCCACCTGCGGATATTTGATAAAAAATGATTGGGTCATATTATAAAAATTATTACAAATTACATTTACTTAAAGATATTTTCAGGATATACAATATTTGCTAAAAATAATCCGTGAGCAGGAACAGATACTCCGGCATCAGATCGATTTTTAATTTCAATAATTTGTATAAAATCTTCCAGTGATATTTTATTTTTCCCAATATCGATTAAAGTACCAACAATTGCGCGTACCATATTTCGTAAAAAACGATCGGCGGTAATTGTAAATTTAAGTTTGTAATCATCTATAGACCAAAATGCTTCTGTTATTTTACAGTTATTGGTTTTTACATCCGTATGTAATTTGCTAAAGCTCGTAAAATCTGCAAATTGAAATAAAAGTTTACAGGCTTCATTCATTCGATTAACATTCAATCTTTGAGGTAGATAATATGATGATTCCAACATAAAAGGATCTTTTTGCTGATGTATATAATAATGGTATGTCCTGCTTGTAGCATCGAAACGAGCATGAGCTTCATTCTTTACATCTAAAATCTGATGTATTGCAATATCTTTTGGTAAAAGTCCATTTATCTTAAAAAGAAACTTTTTATCCGAATGTAAATTAATTTTAACAGAATCGAAATGAGCTACAAAATAAGAAGCATGAACACCGGTATCTGTTCGTCCTGCTCCGGTAATGTCTATATCTTCTTTTAAGATAGTTGAAAATGCTTTAGTTAAAACATCCTGAACCGAAATAGCATTAGGCTGAATTTGCCATCCATGGTAGTTTGTTCCTTTATAACTAAGCCGGATAAAATATCTATTTTTCACAGTAAAAATTTAACTTATACAAAGTTATAATTAAAACTCTAAATTAACTATATAATCTAAGTTTCTTAGTATTTCGTTATTAGAATTTATTAAACTCCTTTAACATTTTTTAACACAAAATTGAGTTAATATTGTCCTGATTTTACAATGACAGAAGTAGAATTATTACAATTATTTTAACAAAATTATTTTATGTATCTTTTCAAAAATTATGAACTATGAACGAAACAGTTGATATAAAAGAACTGAATGATCGAATAGAGAAGGAAAGTTCATTTGTTGATATGATTAAAATGGAAATGGGCAAGGTGATTGTTGGTCAAAAACATCTTGTTGATTCTCTTTTAATTGGTCTCCTTTCTGATGGGCACATTTTACTTGAGGGTGTTCCCGGTTTAGCAAAGACATTGGCTATTAGTACATTATCGAATATTGTTGATGCAGATTTTAGCCGTATTCAGTTTACGCCGGATTTATTGCCTGCCGATTTAATTGGCACAATGATTTACAGTCAGAAAAAAGAAGAATTTCAGGTTAAAAAGGGGCCGATTTTTACTAATTTTGTATTAGCTGATGAGATTAACCGTTCTCCTGCAAAAGTACAAAGTGCTTTGTTGGAAGCAATGCAGGAACGTCAGGTTACAATTGGTAAAGAAACGTATCAACTTCCAAAACCGTTCTTAGTAATGGCAACACAAAACCCTATCGAACAAGAAGGTACTTATCCTTTACCGGAAGCACAGGTTGACCGTTTTATGCTTAAGGTAGTGGTTGATTACCCGAAAATGGAAGAAGAAAAACTGATTGTTCGGGAGAATATTGCTAAAGAATTTCCAAAAGCAAATACTATTCTAAAAAAACAAAACATCATTGATGCGCGTAATGTTGTTAAAGATGTGTATATCGATGAGAAAATTGAGCGATACATTTTAGATATTGTATTTGCAACCAGATTTCCTGAAAAATATGGTTTGGAGAAGTTTTCTGGAATGATTAATTTTGGTGGTTCACCACGTGCAAGTATTAATTTGGCTTTGGCATCAAAGGCTTATGCCTTTATTAAGCGTCGTGGGTATGTTATTCCGGAAGATGTTCGCGCAATATGTCATGATGTATTGCGCCACAGAATTGGATTATCATACGAAGCCGAAGCAGAAAATGTAACATCAGAAGATATTATTACAGAAATCCTGAATACTATTGAAGTTCCATAAAAGTTACATACATCTGTCAAATGAAAAAAATAATTGTACTTCTGTTAATTGTAGTTTCGAGCTTAAACGTTCTTGGACAAAGTTTTGTAGGTAGACATAAGTTGACGATCAAAAAAGAGATGAAAGAAAACCATAAAGATTTCTATTTTTCGAAAGAAATTATGGGTAAAAGTAGTTTCATTAAATTTGAAGATTTTGATGGTTATCGTACTTATTTGTTTGTACTAAATGATGATGGATATTGCAAATATCAAATGTTAATGTGCGATTATAGTTTATTAAAAACAACAATCGCCCAATTAAACCAAAACTATGAGTATAAGCAAAGCCTGACCTGGTACGATTATGTTTCAGGGAAAGAAAATTTTGTTATCAAGATCAAAAAAGAAGAATGGTATTTTTCTGTTATTACAAAGAAGCTCGAAGAGAAAGATTGATGTAAAACCACTAAATTAATTGGGTGTGGAAGCTTCAGAACTACTTAAGAAAGTACGAAAAATAGAGATTAAAACCAGGGGCTTATCAAAAAATATTTTTGCAGGCGAATATCATAGTGCGTTTAAAGGTCGTGGTATGGCTTTTAGCGAAGTACGTGAATATCAGTATGGAGATGATGTTCGAAATATTGACTGGAATGTAACTGCTCGTTTTAATCATCCTTATATTAAAATATACGAAGAAGAGCGCGAACTCACAGTAATGCTACTTGTTGATGTGAGTAATTCACGTGTATTCGGAACACAGTCTCAATTAAAGAAAAATCTTATTACCGAAATTTCTGCTGTTTTATCTTTTTCCGCAATTCAAAATAACGATAAAATAGGAGTGATTTTATTCAGCGATAAGGTTGAAAAATTTATCCCTCCTAAAAAAGGAAGAACACACATATTAAGGATTATAAGAGAGTTAATCAATTTTACTCCTGAAAATAAGGAAACAAATATTGCTGAAGCGCTTCGTTATTTAACCAATGCTATAAAGAAAAGAAGTACAGCTTTTTTAATTTCTGATTTTATCGATGATGACCCGGATTCCGGATTGCCGCGGTTTGACGAGGCTATTCGAATTGCAAATCGCAAACATGATATTATTGGATTAAAAATATACGACAAACGCGAAAAGGAAATTCCTTCAGTTGGTATTATTCGTATGAAAGATGCCGAAACCGGAGAATATGCATGGGTTGATACCACAAGCGTAAGTCTTCGTGAAAATTATGCTAATTGGTATAGAACTATGGAAATATCTGTTAGTGATACTATGGTTCGTGCTGGTGTTGATTTTGTTTCAATTGCTACCGACGAAGATTATGTGAAACCTTTAATTAAACTATTTAAAAAGCGCTAATTGAATTGATTTTTGATTTATGGTACGAATATTTAATACATATAAACTTTATTTTATTCATTTAGTAATACTAAGTTCATCGTTTTCGGTCGTTATGGCTCAAGATGTAATAGTAAAAGCTAAAATGGATACAACAGAATTTTTAATTGGTGACCAGGTTGGTTTAGAATTGGAAGTAAAACAACCAATTAAAGAATTTGTTGCAATTCCAATATTTAAAGAAGAGCTTACAAAACAAATTGAGATTCTTGAGCAATCAGAAAATGATACAACTCTACTGGAGAGCGGACATTTTATTATCAAAAAGCGATTATTGATTACAGCATTTGATTCAGGCTATTATGTACTACCTCCAATCCCTTTTTTATATTATAGCGATACTTTAAGATCAGAACCAATACTATTTAAAGTAAATACTATTCAGGTTGATACTACTCAAGCTATTAAAGATATCAAGATGCCTTACGAAGCTCCATTAAGTTTTGCTGAAGTATTTCCATGGGCTGGAGGTGGGCTGGGTTTAGTTATTCTGGTTTTAGTTATTATTTATATCATCAGAAAAATACGTCGTAATGAACCTATAATAAAAAGGTTTAAACCTCGTGAACCGGCTCACATCATTGCTTTACGCGATTTGTCTAAGCTGAAAACAGATAAGCTCTGGCAACAGGGAAGGATTAAAGATTATTATACGGTATTAACTGATACTCTTAGAATGTACTTGTGGAACAGATATGCCATTCGTACTTTGGAAAGAACAAGCGAAGAAATTTTAGAGTCGCTTAAAATTTCAGAGTTCAAAGATGAAGATGCATTTAATATCTTAAAAGACATATTTTATACCTCTGATTTGGTGAAGTTTGCAAAATTTACACCTCTATTTGATGAACATGAAAAGTGTATGAGTGGAGCTTACGAATTTGTGGACAAAACAAAATTGATAATTGAAGAAAAGAAAGAAGAAACAGAAGAGATAGAATTATCTGACGATGATAAAGGAGATAAAGTTGAAATACTTGAAAAACAAAATAATTAGTTAGGTGATAAGGTGCCTAAGAAAAGTAAATTATGAACAATATAACATTTGTAAATCCAAATTTATTATACCTGCTACTTTTAATAGTACCTGTTATTGTGTGGTATGTGCTAAATCATAAACGAACACATGCCAGCATTCAGGTTTCTACTATAAAAGGTATTGGCAAAAATCATATTACATATAAGCATATTCTACGACATGTGGTTTTTGCATTAAGAGTTCTTACCATTGCATTAATAATTTTTGCAATTGCCCGGCCACAATCTACTTTGAGTTGGAAAAATGAGGAATCTGAAGGTATAGATATTGTGTTAGCTTTAGATATTTCAAGTAGTATGCTGGCCCGTGATTTTCAACCTGATCGACTAGAAGCAGCAAAAGATTTAGCAATTCAGTTTATTGCAGGTCGCAGAAACGACAGGATGGGTTTAGTTGTATTCAGTGGCGAAAGTTTTACGCAGTGCCCTTTAACAACAGATCACAAGGTCCTAATAAATCTTTTTAGAGATATTAAAAGTGGAATGATTGAAGATGGAACAGCTATTGGAATGGGACTGGCAACTTCCGTTAGCCGATTAAAAGATAGTGATGCGAAAAGTAAAGTGATAATCCTTTTAACCGATGGTGTAAATAATAGAGGAGCAATAGCACCGGTAACTGCTGCTGAATTGGCTCAGACTTTTGGAATAAGAGTTTATACTGTTGGGGTTGGAACAGAAGGAATGGCTCCATATCCTGTACCAACTCCATTTGGCATACAAATAAGAAACGTACCAGTTGAAATTGACGAGGAAACTTTGCAGGAAATTGCTCAAAACACAGGAGGCGAGTATTTCAGAGCAACTGATAATAAAAAGTTAAAACAAATATACGAACAGATTGATCAATTAGAAAAATCAAAAATTGAGGTAAAAGAGTTTAGTCAAAAAGATGAAGAGTTTTTATCGTTTGTACTATTGGCTGCATTTTTACTTTTATCTGATATGATATTAAGAAATACATTATTAAGACAAATTCCATAAACTTGGAACTTTGAACTTTAAACTTTGAACTAAGAAAAATGTTTAGATTTGGGAACCCGGAATATTTGTATTTATTGTTAATTATACCAGTTTTAATCCTGTTATTTGGGTTTGCACAGTATTATAAGAAGAAAGCACTCAATAAATTTGGTGACATGAGTGTAATTGAACAGTTAATGCCTTTTGTATCTAAAAGTCGTCCTGTTCTTAAATTCATATTTTTAACAATAGCCATAGTAGCCATTATCTTTGCATTAGCTGATCCTCAATTTGGATCAAAACTTGAAAAAGTAAAACGTAAAGGCGCCGAAATAATTATTGCCCTTGATGTTTCGAATAGTATGTTAGCAGAAGATATTAAACCGAATCGACTTGAAAGAGCAAAACTAGCTGTATCTAAGTTAATTGATAATATGGAGAATGACCGTATTGGTTTAATTGTTTTTGCAGGCGATTCATATATTCAGGTACCTGTTACTTCGGATTATTCTGCAGCAAAAATGTTTTTATCATCTATAAATACCAATATCGTTTCGAAACAAGGAACAGCAATTGGTTCAGCTATTGATTTAGCCATGAATTCATTCACACCTGAAAGTAATATGGAGAAAGCTCTGGTTATTATTTCAGATGGTGAAAATCACGAGGATGATGCTATAAAAGCTGCTGAGTTAGCTAATGATAAAGGAATTACAATACATACTATAGGAATGGGAAGCCCTCAGGGAACTCCAATACCTTTACAAAAAGCTTATGGACAAACTGTATTTCAACAGGATAAAGATGGAAATACGGTCATTAGCAAGTTAGATCAAAAAACTTTGCAAGAAATTGCTTCTGCAGGAGCTGGTGTATTCATAAGAGCTAATAATACTCAGACAGGATTGAATAAATTATTTGAGCGTATTAATAAAATGGAAGAGAAAGAAATGGAAGAAAAAATTTATACTGAATTTGAACATCGTTTTCAGTATTTATTGGGGATAGCTCTTTTCTTTATTCTTATGGATGTTTTTATGCCTGAGAGAAAAAGTAAATGGTTAAAGAATTTTAATTTATTTAAACTTAATGCATAATTATGAGGTGGATTAAAATTATATTTATTTATAGTTTGGTAATGATTGCAATGAGTGCATTTGCACAGAAAGAGCGTAAATATATTCGTCAGGGAAACAAAGAATTTGAGAATGCGAATTTTGAAAACTCAGAAGTTTCTTACAGAAAAGCCGTTGATCTGGAGGAGAAAAAAACACATGAGCCTGCTTTTAATGTAGGGGATGCTTTGTATAAACAGGAAAAATATGAAGATGCTATTGAGCAGTTCAATAGTTTGACTGATGTTGAAGTAAGTAAACAAGAAAAGGCAAAGATTTATCATAATATAGGAAATTCATTATTACAGAGCAATAAGTTGCAGGAAAGCGTTGAGGCATACAAAAATGCTTTAAGAAATAATCCGAATGATATGGAAACCAAATATAATCTGGCTTATGCTCAAAAGAAATTAGAAGAACAAGAGCAACAGCAGGATCAAAATCAGGATCAGAATAAAGATAATCAAGATCAAAATAAAGATCAGCAGGATCAAGATAAAAATAAAGACAATCAGGATCAGAATCAAGATCAGAAAAAAGATAAACAAAACCAAAATAAGGATCAACAGCAACAACCTCAAATATCAAAGGAAGATGCCGAACGTATTTTGCAGGCTTTAGCTAATGATGAAAAGGATACACAGGAAAAAGTTAAAGAACAACAAGCTGCAGCGGCTAAAGTGAAAGCAGAAAAAGAATGGTGATATTTTAATTAACAATTAAAAATGAAGAATTGGTATTTCATATTATTTTTAATATTTGCAAAATGTGCATTTTCGCAGGATGTTACATTTACTGCATCGGCACCAGAAGTTGTTGAACTGGGTCAGCAATTCAGGCTAATTTATAGTATAAATGCAAAAGCAAATAATTTTTCGGCGCAAACAGTGAATGGTATTTCTGTACTTGCAGGTCCCAGTACTTCACAATCAAGTAATGTAAGTATAATAAACGGTAAGGTAACCCAGAACTTCGAACTTCGATATACTTATATACTACAAGCCAAGAAAGAAGGTGTATTTACTATTCCTCCGGCAGAAGTTATGGTCGATAAAAAATCATATAAATCGAACACTATTAAAATTGAAGTTATTAAAGGTTCACCACGGCAAGAGAGAGCAATTACTTCACCTTCAGGTACAAATCAGTCTCAGCAAACTACTAATCAAAACCAAATCTCTAACTCTGATCTATACATTAAGATTTTTGTCAGCAAATCGAAAGTTCATCGCGAAGAGCACCTCATTGCTACAATAAAGTTATTTTCAAGATTAAACATTACACGTTTAGAAAATGCTAAACTACCATCATTCCAGGGATTTATTACCGAGGAATTAGAGGTTCCGCCATTAACAAGTTTAAATAGAGAAAGAATTAATGATCAGGTTTATTTAACAGGTGTACTTAAAAAATATATTTTATATCCACAGAAATCAGGAAAAATAAAAATTGATCCTTTTGAGTTGGATGTTCATTATCAAAAGCCTGGTAATAGAAGATCGCGAAGTATGTTCGATGATTTTTTTGGAGCCATTGATAGTGAAGGTCGCAAGGTAGTTAGTAATTCTGTTACAATAAATGTTTCTGACCTTCCTAAAAATAAACCGTTTAGTTTTTCGGGTGCAGTCGGACAAATTAAATTATCAGCTTCTGTAGATAATTCTGATGTAAATACGAATGATGCTGTTAGCTTAAAAGTAAAAATTTCAGGAAGTGGTAATTTAAAATATATTAACCCTCTAAAGATTGAGTTTCCGTCCGATTTTGATGTTTACGATCCAAAAGTAAGTGATAATATAAAATATTCGGAGAGAGGTGCAATAGGAAATAAAACTTTCGAATACCTTATGATCCCACGTCATGCCGGAGAATTTACTATTCCTGCTTTTAGCTTTTCGTATTTCGATACAAAGACTGATCAATATAAGACTCAGAAAGCCGGGCCTTTTAATATTAAGGTTGGAAAATCAGTAGGAGATACTATGCTTACAGTTTCTACTGCTTTTACAAAAGAAGATGTAAAATTTTTGGGTCAGGATATCCGATTCATTAAAAAGGATATTAAATTGAAGAAGATCAATCAATTTATATTTGGTTCTAGTACCTTCTATTTGGCTTATGTTTTTGGTATTATTTTATTCTTCATAATTTTCTTATTCCGCAGAAAGAAAATGAAAGAAAGTGCCAACATTATACTGGTTAAGAATAAGAAAGCCAAAAAGTTTGCCCGTAAGCGATTAAAAAAAGCTTCAGGTTTTATGAAACTAAACCAACGGGAAACATTTTATGAAGAATTAGTAAAAGCCCTTTGGGGTTATATAAGTGATAAACTGGGAATTCCTGTTGCCAATTTATCTAAAGATAATGTCCGAAGCGAGATGCTTAATAGAAAAGTTGATGAACAATATATTGAGCAAATATTAAGTATTATTGATCGTTGCGAATATGCTCGTTATGCTCCGGTTACAGAAGAAACAAAAATGGATACTTTATATAAAGATGCGATTAAGGTTATTAGTAAGTTACAGCAAAAACTGAAATAGTAATTGGTGAAATAGTTAATGGTAATTATAGTTATGAAACACATCAATGATTAATTTAAAATATATCTATCTGTTGGCAGACAGGCAGACAGGCAGGCAGGAGGATGATTATATAATGAAATTTGAAATTCGAAATTCTGAAGAAGACCATCCCGAAAATTTTCGGGACCAATTTCTAGTTTCTACATATTAAGATTTTAAAATACAAGTAGCTGAAAATATATCAACTACAAAAATGCAAACACATGAAGAGAATTATATTTCTTGTATTTTCCATTTCGACAGTGCTTTATTTAAATGCACAGGAAACTGATAGTTTGCTGGCAAAAGCAAATATATTTTATGCAGAAGGTAAATACCAGGATGTAATAGATACTTACGAAAATATTTTAAAGCTGGGATACGAATCACCTGAATTATACTATAATTTAGGGAATACATATTATAAGCAAAATGTTATTGCCCAAACTATTTTAAACTATGAAAAAGCTTTGCAGTTAGCTCCAAATGATGAAGACGTAAATTATAATCTTCAGTTAACAAATAGATTAGTTGTAGATAAAATTGTAGTTCTTCCTGTTTTTTTTGTTACCGGATGGGTAAGAAATCTGAGAAATTTATTCACATCAGATTTTTGGGCTATTATTAGTATAATATCATTTCTGCTTACATTATTATTTATTTCTTTTTATTTATATAGTCGAAATTTAGGATTTAAAAAACTTTCCTTTTGGTTTGGATTTTTTATTGTAATTATTTCTATAATTTCTTTTATATTTTCATATCAGCAAAAACAAAAAATATTAACTGGTGATACTGCCATAGTTATGAGTTCTTCAGTAACAGTAAAAAGCTCACCCGATGCCAGCGGAACTGATTTATTTGTCATTCATGAAGGAACAAAAGTTTGGGTCGAAGACAAAATTTCAGAATGGAACGAAATAAAACTTAGCGATGGAAGCAAAGGATGGCTAAAAGTGAATGATATAGAGGAAATTTAGTTTTAGGTTTCATCCCGAAAGCTTTCGGGACAAGTTTCAAGTTTCAAATGTCTATCGTAAACATATTTTAATTTACAAGCTTCAAGTTGTATGTAAATTTTAAATAGGGCTTAGAGAGTTGATAAATGTTAAATTGCCAATTGTTACTGTATCCTGTCTATGTACTCAATACTCTTTACTCATTACTCATTACTATTTAAAAGAATCATTCTATATTAATCCCCGTATTTAAACTTCACTTAAAACTTTTAGTCTTAAATTTAAAGATTTAGTATCTTAAACCAATTCTTCTTCAAAATGTTGTGTCATTAACTATATTTTGAAGTTTAGAATTGTTAATGCCGTTATATATTCAATCCATATTTGTTTTTCACAAATATGGCATTTTGAATAATAAACGGTATTATGGAGCTGAAAGCTATGTGTATAGACTTGCATATCGATTTTCGTAAAGCATTAAAAATTAAACTACTAAAAAAATAAACCTATGAGACCATTTAAAGGACTATTTCCACTTGCAACCTGGCTAATGCGTTTTGCGGTGGTGTTTTTTGTATTAACCACTTATTGGAAAACATTTACATGTTTCAATTTTCAAACTGTGATGTTTTATGTTTCTGCTGTTTATGTAATTTTTTCGGTTCTTCTTTTTATTGGAGGATTATTGCATAAAGGTAGTCTGACTGTTTTATCTTCTTTAATCCTGATTTTAGTTACAGGATACCACGCTTTCTTAAATCTGGAATCAAAGCTGGATCATAATTTTGCAGTTTATGTTGTTTTAGGTTCCATATTCATATACTTTTTTACAACCGGTAATAAAAGATAAATCAAGCCATGAATAATACAAAAAAATATACCCGAAGGCACTTTCTTCAGGATATGGCTTTTGGTGGTGGTGGATTAATTGTGTTGGGAACTTTTGGTTTTCGAATCTTTAAAGATAAAGAACAAAACCTTATAAAAGCAATTAGTGTAAATTTTGAGAAATGTACAGGATGCAGGACTTGCGAAACTGTTTGCTCTGCTTACAATCATCCAATTGTCATTGATAGTGAAAAAGTAAATGGTTTGGGAAATCCACATTATTCAAATATTAAAGTATATCATTTTAATCCTGATATTGATATTCCTTCAACTTGTGCACTTTGCCCTGATGCACCATGCATTGATGCGTGTCCTGTTGCTCCTGATATGATTACAGGTCGAAAGGCTTTGTATCGTGATGATAACATGAGCATTAAAAATGATACTGAACGGTGCATAGGATGCATGCAATGTGCAAAGGCTTGTGAAAATCTTCGTGGCGGAATTATTCATTCAAATCCCAAAACACATAAGCCGGAAGGTATGTGTACACTTTGTGATGGCAATCCTCAGTGTGTTGAAAATTGTCCGTTCGGAGCTTTAGACTATATTGAAATGCCTGCCGATCGTGACTTAGTGAATTTAGCACCCGCAAAAATTGCAGAAAGGCTGATTAAACAACTGTATAACATAAATGTTTAGGAGGGAATCATGGCAATAAATGGATATTATGGAAAATTACTCGATATAAATCTTACCACAAGAGAAATTAAAAAATCTCAGATCCCTGAAGAAGATCTTAAACGATTTATCGGAGGACGTGGTTTAGGAACCAAAATATTATGGGATAAATTACCAGGTCCGGGAGTTGATCCATTATCACCCGAAAATGTATTGTTATTTATGCCGGGACCCTTTTCAGGATTACCTATTCCATCTTCATCACGAACAACAGTGGTAACAAAATCAACACGTACATCTGCAATGAGTTCAAAATATGAACATGGTTCAACTGTAAGTTATTCTAATATGGGAGGATTTTTTGGTCCTGAGATTAAATTTGCAGGTTACGATGGAATATGTATTACAGGAAAAGCAGATAAACCTGTATACATTAAAATTGAAGATGATAGTGTAGAAATAGTTGATGCCGGTAAATTCTGGGGTATGGGAACCGAAGAATTTGATAATGCACTGATTGATGAACTTGGAGATCGTAAATTTGAATCATGTTATATTGGTCCTGCAGGTGAACAACTTATACCTATGGCATCGATTCTAAATACTGCCGCTCGTGCAGCAGGTCGTGGAGGGACAGGCTGTGTAATGGGATCGAAAAACCTAAAAGCTATTGCCGTAAAAGGAACTCAATCTCCAAAATTAGGTGATCATAAAAAGTATCTTGAATTACTTGAAAAGATACGCAAATCATTTAAAGATGACAATAACGGTGAATTACAATGGTGGCGACACGGAGGAACAACCGGCGCATTAACCAGTTCAAGCCGAAACGGAACACAAGCTGTTAAAAATTATGGCGAAGGCACATTCGGTGAAATTGAGAAAATAGGAACAGAAGCTAATCGCGAAAAGGTATGGAAACGAGATTTTGCATGTTTCTCGTGTCATTTAGCATGTAAGAAAAGTGGTATAGCCAAAGGCTCGTACAGTGTTATGGTACACGATGGACCTGAATATGAAACAGGAACAATGCTGGGTGCTAACTTATTGATTTCTGATTTATCAGGATTACAAAAACTTATTGCCGTTGCCGATGATTATGGTATTGATATTATCTCTGTGGGAAATACCATTGGGTTTTTAATGGAAGCCTATGAAAAAGGACTAATTGACAAAGCTTATCTTGATAATATTGATCTGAAATGGGGCGATGTGGCTGCATCTTTAGAAATGATGCACAAAATATGTAATCGGGAAGGAATTGGCGACAAAGCTTGTAATGGTGTTAAATACATGGCCAATGAAATTGGACAGAATTCACATAAATTTGCAATTCATGTAAAAGGGCACGAACTGGCTGCATGGAATGTACCTGTAAATTCCGATTATTGGAGTATTTGTTATGCTACATCTAATAGGGGAGCTTGTCACATGAATGGCGGCTCACCTGACAGTCAGAATGATGCTGCTCTTCGCGATTCTATTGCTGCATGTAGTTTTGCAAGTACCTGGTACAAGGATGAAATAAGTTATGCCAAATTTCTTACAGCAATTACAGGTTTAGATTGGAGCGAGGAAGAGTTTGCAAAAGCGGGAACACGGATATTTACACTCGAAAAAATGTTCAATTACCGCGAAGGTTTTAATATTAACGATGATATTTTACCTCCAAAATTCTTTGAAAATAAATTTACAGTTGGCGACCATAAAGGAGCCATTGTAGATAGAAACTTTTTCAAGAATCATCTTGCAGACTATTATAAACTGCGTGCCTGGGATACCAAAACATCAAAACCCAAAAATGAAACACTTATTGATCTCGATTTAGGATTTACAATCGAGAGAACATAATTTGTTTATTAGATTTTTGCTGTTAACTTAAAATATTTTTTTTTATTCCCCCTTTTAAAAAAGGGGGCTAGGGGGATTTAAATTCATACTCCCAAACCTTCATTTCCTAAACAAAAGATATTCAATTTATAAATAAACCCCTGCCTGCGACAGGCAGGCGCTAAGCACCTGGCTTTTACAATTTATAAAATATGGATTAGGTATATAATCCGATAGTCATATTTTTTTATTAATTTCATGAAATGATTTTAAAAGATAATTTTTCCTCATACTATGTTTATGTAGAATAATTGTCCGTTTAAAAACTAGTTAGGGCTAATTGCCGTTCTAAAAAAAAAGTATTAACTTAATGGAAAAAATTTACAAAATATATGTATTTCACAATTCACATTGATATAAGACCAGAAAATCCTCAAACCTTGACAAAGGCAAATCATTATATTAAAAATTTGTTGAAAGGACTTTACTGGGTTAGACCTTTAAAAAATTTATATATTATTAAATGTAATAACGTAGCAGTAAGGATGATGATACTGAAAAAAATAAAGGAATTTAGGAACAATAATAAGAAACTAATCTTTTTAGCATCACCATTAATAAATACTGGCAACTATGTTGGTGTTGCTCCATCTGATTTGTGGGAGCATATTAAAAAGATAACTGCAAGAGATTATGAAGAAGAATTATGAGTAAGAAGAAAAAAGAACCAGAAGTTTTTGATGTTGAGAATTCCAAAGGAGAATTAGAAGAATTATTCTTTGGAGAAGAAGTTGCAGAAGTTTCTGTTTTAATAAACGATAAACTTGTCGCTCAAGACCTGCAAAATTTAAAAGAAAAAGAAATTGAACCTTTTGACATTTACAAAACAATAATTGATACTAGGAAGTTTGAAATTGATAATTTTTGGAAAAGAACTTTGTTTTTTTGGGGTACAATAGCAATAATGCTTTATGGATACTTTGCAGCTGATAATGCGGAAAAGTATTTAATATTTGTTTCCTATTTAGGTGTTTTTTATAACGTAATTTTTAGCTTTAGTTTAAGGGGTAGTAAATATTGGCAAGAACATTGGGAAAAAATCGCTATCTCATATGAAAAGAATATTGGATTTAACTTGTTTAAATGGAATCTAAAGTCTTCTATTGATGAATCGAATCAAAATGTTTTTTTTGCATTGAAACCATATAGGTTTTCTGTTTCAAAATTGACAATGATTTTAAGTGATATAACGGTGTTTTTTTGGATAGGATTGGTTATTAAAGATATTAATTATTTATTGAACCAGTTTTATCTAAAAATGGATTTATGTTGGTTTTATAAACAAAATTGTATTATTGATTATTTTACCCTAGCAGTTATAATTTTACCAATTATATTTATTACTTATATGACAATTTTAATTATTAATGGTATAAGAAATAATAGTGTTTGTAGCAACTAGCCCTAACATTGGGTCATAAAACATGCGGGGGTTTGGTGGTTTGCAGTCATTTTACTATCTTCAACTTTTATTAGCGGGGGATACTGAAACAGGGCGAAAACCCCGCACAGTTTCATACCCAAAGCCCGTTAATAATGCGAAAAAAAGAACCAGAATTCAATAACTCAACGCAACAAATCAAAAAT
>JAIORB010000136.1 GCA_021108325.1 Bacteroidales bacterium
TCCATGTCAATGACAAAAAATAAAGGCTGTTGAAATTTACTTTTTCAACAGCCCCTTTTTTGTTGTTTAAACCCAAGCTTTGTAATAAAATTAAGAGAACAAAACTAACATAAAGGATTGCCAGGTATTTAAGAAGCTTGAGTAGTTAGTTCTTCGGGTTCAACGAGCTCCTATTGCACTATCTTAGAAATGACAAACAAATCAAATTGTAACGGGAAAAATTAAAGATATAATTTATAAAGCGAGTTAAACAAAATGTATATTTGTAGAAACTGATATGATGTTAGATATTTTTCTCTTTATAAGCGGACAAGAAATTTTTATTATTCTTTTAATAGTATTACTGTTGTTTGGAGCGAATAAAATTCCTGAAATAGCTCGTGGACTTGGAAAAGGTATGCGTGAGTTTAAGAAAGCTATTGACGATATTAAAAGAGAAATGAATGATCATACAAATGATCTTAAAAAGGATTTTAAGGAATTGGATGATGATATTAAAAAAGTAAAAGAAGATCTAAAAGGATAACGAATTGCACTTCTAATTTATGGATTACATTTTTCTATTTCTCGGTTTTGTTTTATTAATGTTAGGTGGCGACTTCTTAGTAAGGGGAAGCGTTTCGCTTGCCGGACATTTTAAAGTTTCAAAATTAGTAATAGGACTTGTTGTGGTTTCGTTTGGTACTTCTGCACCGGAACTGGTTGTAAGTTTAGATGCTGCAATTATGGGACATCCTGATATAGCAATTGGGAATGTAATAGGTTCAAACATTGCCAATATTGCATTGGTGCTGGGTTTAACAGCCATTATCCTCCCCGTTAAAGTTACGAAGAAATCAATTCGCTTTGATTGGTCTGTAATGATGTTAATTAGTTTCCTCTTTTTTATTTTTTGTATCACTAACTCAAAATTGGAATTTTACGAAGGCATAATCTTCATTATTATTCTTATTGCATTTCTTTTTAGATCGATTCACAAATCAAGAAAAGAGAAATTAAAAACCCTTGAAGAATCAATACTTCCAAAGTATAGTTTATTTGTTTCAATTATATTAGTTATTGCTGCTGTAATTGGATTAATATATGGTGCTAAATTTTTAGTGAGAGGAGCATCAAATATTGCAAAAGAAATGGGTGTTGATGACAGGATAATTTCGGTTTCTGTAATTGCCTTAGGGACAAGTTTGCCTGAATTGGCAACATCAATAGCTGCTGCTATGCGAAAAGAACTGGATATTTTTATTGGAAATATAATCGGATCAAATATTTTTAATATACTAGCAATACTTGGCCTAACAAGTATTGTAAAATCTATAGATGTCAATCCTATGGTATTAAAATTTGATATTTTCTGGATGTTGGGAATACCATTACTTTTATTTTTATTTCTTTTGCCTTTAAGAAAAGCTATGATAAACCGGTGGAAAGGATTGGTTTTTGTATCAATATATGTTGCTTACATTTTTAGTGTTTATATACAAGGGGCTTAACTTAAAAATTAGAATCAATGATTGTAGCTAAAAATATCAAGAAATCTTATGGTGATGTACAAGTTTTAAAGGGAATTGATTTAGAAATAAAAAAAGGAGAAATTGTTTCTATTGTAGGCCCTAGTGGTGCAGGAAAAACTACATTTCTTCAAATACTTGGAACTCTAAGCCGCCCTGATTCGGGTCAAATTCTATTTGATAATAATGAAGTTAGTTATTATAAAGACAAACAATTAGCATCATTCCGAAATAAAAACATTGGTTTTGTATTTCAGTTTCATCATCTTTTACCGGAATTTACTGCATTAGAAAACGTTTGTATCCCTGCTTTTATTGGTAAAATGCCGAGAGATAAAGCTGAGAAAAAAGCTAAAGAAATATTAACATTTTTAGGACTCGATCATCGAATTGACCATAAACCGAATGAATTGTCGGGTGGTGAACAGCAGCGTGTTGCAGTAGCAAGAGCATTAATTAATGATCCATCGGTTATATTTGCCGATGAACCATCAGGAAACCTTGATTCTGAAAATAAAAAAGAACTTCATGATTTGTTCTTTTCACTTCGCGATAAATATAATCCTTCAATTGTAATCGTTACACACGATGAAAATTTAGCGAATATGGCTGATAAAAAATTAACCATGAAAGACGGTTTATTTGTTTCTTGAAAATGAGTGTTGTGCAAGAATTACTCGAAATAAAAGATTTTTTAAACGAAAAAGCCGATATATATAATAATCCGGATTTTATTGAAACTGATCCTATTCAAATACCACATTTATTTTCTGATAAAAATGATATAGAGATTTCCGCTTTTTTTGCATCGACTATTGCATGGGGACAAAGAACTACCATAATTAAAAATATGCAAAAGTTAATAGCTCTGATGGATCATGATCCTTACGAGTTTATTATGAATAGTTCTGAAAAAGATTTAGATCGATTTAATCATTTTAAACATCGTACTTTCAATGGCGAAGATTGCAGGTTCTTTATTCGATCGGTTAAAAATATTTATAAAAATCATGAAGGATTAGGTAGTTTGTTTCAGGAAATTTATTCAAAAGAAAAAGACATTTTTGAGACTTTAATTGGTTTTAGAGAAGTTTTTTTTGAAATTCAACATCCCGAAAGAACCCAAAAACATGTATCAAATGTTTTAAAAGGAGCATCAGCAAAAAGGTTAAATATGTTTTTACGCTGGATGGTTCGAAAAGATAATAACGGAGTTGATTTTGGCTTATGGAGTAAAATACCTATGTCCGATTTATTTTTACCTCTGGATGTACATACCGGAAATGTTGCCCGAAAATTAGGTTTGCTGAAAAGAAACCAAAATGACTGGAAAGCTGTTAAAGAAGTGACGGAGGTATTAAGGAAATTTAATCCGGATGATCCAATAAAATATGATTTTGCTTTATTTGGATTAGGAGTTTTTGAAAAGTTCTGATTTATGCCAAACGATTATTTCAAGTTCAAACAATTTACTATTCACCAGGATAAATGTGCCATGAAAGTTGGTACAGATGGAGTATTGCTGGGTGCATGGGCAAATTGTAAAAATGCAAAAAATATTTTGGACATTGGAACAGGAACCGGACTTATCGCTTTAATACTGGCTCAAAGATCAAAAGCAAATATTGATGCTATTGAAATTGACGAAGTGGCATGCAGACAAGCGAAGGAGAATGTAGGAAATTCGTTATGGAGAGAAAGAATTGAAATTATAAATAAATCTTTTCAAAATTTTTCAAAATCGACAAATAATAAATATGATTTAATTGTTTCAAATCCACCATATTTTCAAAATTCGCTATTTACTCCTGATAAAAAAAGAACTGATGCCCGGCATAATTCGAATCTTGAATTAGAAGATATCATTGATGGCGCAAAAAAACTATTAGATGAAGAGGGAATTTTAAGTCTTATATTGCCTTATCTGGAAGGGAATATGTTTATATTAAAATCTTTTGAGAAAGGATTGTATTGTATTCGTCAAACAAAGGTTTTGCCAAAGCCAAATTGCGAACCCAAAAGGTTATTACTTGAGTTTATGAAAATTAAAAAACCGCTTATTGAGCAAGAAATAATAATTGAGCTCAACAAGCGGCATGAATATTCTGAAGCTTATAAAAACCTTACAAAAGATTTTTATTTGGCTTTTTAATCTAAATCGATTTCTTCCTCAACAAAAACAATCCCGTATTCTTCTAATTCTTTAAGAACCGGTTCGTAAACATCTTTCATCGTTGGCACAATAACGCCTTTTTGATTTATAACTCCGGTTAGGAAAAGTTTTGTTGCAATAGCAACAGGAATCCCAACAGTTATTGACATCGCCGTATGAACCTGATCTTTACCAATTACTACTAACGATGAGGTAATTCGTTTGTTTTTACCATTTAACTTATAGTCAAATTGATGCTGCATAGCAATCATGTCTTTATCTTCAGAACCTAAAGCCCATTTTTCTTCCAACAATTTCTGTAGAATTTGAGCTGGAGTTGCATTTGGCATTCCGGTTTTAGTATCTTCGAAAATGCCTAACCATTTTAATCGGCTCATAGTTTCCGACTCCATGTCTATTCCAACATAGTTACAAAGTTTTTGCTCAACGGAATCTTTTTCGTCATAAGGTAAAAAGCTGTTGATAAACTCTCTATATGTTAAGTTTTCGGAGTTTTCAATTACATAAGTATCATCAGTTGCGCCCAGCTGTACAAATACATTCCATCCGGTACAATAACCCGGACGACGTAATGTCCCACGTAATAATGTTGGAATATCTTCAAGACCATAAGTCTCTCTATAGCCTAACGAATCTCTGTTTGGATACATTTCAAATTCACCAACATCTAATATCGACATTTTCTCAATTCTTCGAAATAGTTGATTGTATGGAACGAACTTATAATTGCCATTATCAATATATTGGGCGACAGATTGTCCGGCAACTACTACGTTTCTTGGATTCCAGGTGAATTTATAATTCCATGGGTTATTATCAAACTCTGGAGCAACCAGTCCTCCGGTGCTAGATTTAAAAGCGATCATTTCGCCACCTTTGGCTTTTATTTCATCAATAACTTTCATGGCCGACATGTGATCAATACCAGGATCAACACCGATCTCATTTAATAGAAGTAATCCTTTTTCAACAGCTTTTTCATGTAATGCTTTTATATCTTTCGAAACATACGAAGCTGTAATCATGTGTTTGCCAAATTCAACACATTTTTCTGCAACTAAATTATGAAATCTTGCAGGGAGCATTGAGATTACTACATCTGCATTTTTCACTTCTTCTAAAAGTTGTTGTTTGTTAGAAACGTCAAAAGCAATAGCTTCTCCATTTGGATGATTCCCTATTTTGCGTCTTGCAACTTCAATCGTCCTTTGTCCTATACGAACTTTCCAGTTATATTGACCAGAATGGTCTAGTAAATATTTTATCAGGCTTGAAGATGATAATCCTGCGCCAAGAATTAGTATTTTTTTCATAAGAATAACAAGTTACTTTATAATTATTTAAATTAAGTTAGGTGCGAATATATAATTATTTTTAAGGAAGAAAAATGGTTTTTGACAGTTTTCCGAAAAAACCAAATATGTATCACATGTAGTTGTTAATATAAAACAGAGTATCAGTATGTTGCGTGGTTTGCGAAAAGGCTGAAAGGTTGTTAAAAGTTTATGTCCTTTAACAGTCTTTAATATTTATTGAATGAATTTAAATAACTATTTTTTCTTTTTAAGAAAAATTAAATTGATTTATAATAATCTGTTAATAAAACGATTTTCTTTTTATTGAAAAGTACATGATTAATCTTAATTTTGTTCAAATTAGTAATTATAATACAACTTAGCTTTGGCAGAAAAGAAAAAATACGCTGAAACTCCATTAATGAAACAGTATTATCAGGTTAAGAGCACACATCCTGATGCGATATTGTTGTTTAGAGTAGGAGACTTTTACGAAACATTTGGAGAAGATGCAATAAAAGCTGCCGGAATATTAGGTATAACATTAACTAAAAGAGCCAACGGTGCAGCTTCTTTTGTTGAACTGGCCGGTTTCCCTTATCATGCAATAGATACTTATTTGCCAAAACTAGTTCGTGCCGGACAGCGAGTTGCTATTTGCGAACAGCTTGAGGATCCAAAGAAAACAAAGAAAATCGTGAAGCGAGGGGTTACCGAAATGGTTACTCCCGGAGTTTCTTTAAATGATAATGTGTTAGAGCATCGCGAGAATAATTTTTTAGCATCGGTTCATCTCGAAAGGACCATTGCCGGTGTTGCATTTCTTGATATTTCAACGGGTGAATTTTTAACAGCAGAAGGTAGTTTTGAGTACGTTGATAAGCTGTTAAGTAGTTTTCAGCCAAAAGAAGTACTCTTTGAAAGAAGTAAACAACAACAATTTAAAGAGCTTTTTGGTGAGAAATTTTATACTTATAAATTAGATGACTGGGTATATACAGAAGAAAATGCAACAGACAAGTTGCTTAAAAGATTTCAAACATCATCATTAAAAGGATTTGGAGTACAAAATTTACAATATGGAGTTATTGCTGCCGGATCGATTCTGCAGTACCTTGAAATAACTCAGCACAATAAATTACAGCATGTAGCTACCTTATCAAGAATTGAAGAAGATCGTTATGTTTGGTTAGATAAGTTTACCATTCGAAATTTGGAATTATTCTTTTCGATCAACGAAGGAGCAAAGACACTGGTCGATGTTATAGATAGAACGATTTCTCCTATGGGAGCACGTTTATTAAAACGTTGGGTTGCTCTTCCTTTAAAAGATGAAAAATCAATAAAAGAACGTCACGATGTTGTTGATTTTCTTTTAAATGATATCGATTTTAAAGAATTATTGGCTGAACACATTAAAGAAATAGGCGATCTTGAAAGAATTATTTCGAAAGTAGCAACGGGAAGAGTAAATCCACGTGAGGTAGTCCAACTGAAACATGCATTAACAGCTATTGAACCAATTAAAAATGCTTGCTTGAAATCCGGTAACGAAGCCTTAAAAAAGATTGGAGATCAACTTAATCCTTGTTTAAATATTAGGGATAGAATCGACAGGGAATTATTCCCTGATCCACCGGCTTTGTTAAGTAAGGGAAATTATATTGCAGATGGTGTGTCTGACGATCTGGATGAATACCGAAAATTAGCATTTTCAGGGAAAGATTATTTATTACAGATTCAACAACGTGAAATTCAGCGAACAGGAATTACTTCTCTAAAAATTAGTTTTAATAATGTTTTTGGATATTATATTGAGGTAAGAAATACGCATAAAGATAAAGTACCACCGGAATGGATTAGAAAACAAACCCTGGTTAGTGCCGAAAGATATATTACGGAAGAACTAAAGGAGTACGAAGTTAAAATTTTAGGCGCAGAAGAGAAAGCGCTGGATTTGGAACAAAAATTATTTTTTGATCTTGTTACAAGTCTGGAAGATTATATTTCAGCGATACAATTGAATGCTTCTTTAATAGCAAAATTAGATTGCTTATTATCTTTCTCTCTTGTTTCTGAAGAAAATAAATATATCCGACCTGAAATAAATGATTCTGATGTAATTGATATAAAGGATGGCAGGCATCCGGTAATTGAAAAGATGTTACCAATTGATGAGTCTTATATTCCTAACGATGTTTTTCTTGACAGTGATCAACAGCAAATTATTGTAATAACAGGACCCAATATGTCTGGTAAATCAGCCCTGCTTCGACAAACTGCTTTAATTGTTTTGCTGGCACAAATAGGAAGTTTTGTTCCGGCTTCAGCTGCTAAAATTGGATTGGTTGATAAAATATTTACAAGAGTTGGGGCTTCGGATAATATATCTTTGGGCGAATCAACGTTTATGGTTGAAATGCACGAAGCTGCAAGTATATTAAATAATTTATCTCCGAGAAGTTTGATTTTGCTTGATGAAATTGGGCGAGGAACAAGTACTTACGATGGTATTTCAATTGCCTGGGCAATGGCTGAATTTATTCATGAATACCCATCAGCTAAAGCAAAAACTCTATTTGCAACGCATTATCACGAGTTAAATGAGATGGAAAAATCATTTAACCGAATAAAAAATTATAATGTATCGGTTAAAGAGTTGGAAGATAAAGTAATATTTTTGCGAAAACTAAAACGTGGAGGAAGTGAGCATAGCTTTGGAATTCATGTGGCTCAAATGGCGGGAATGCCAAAAAGTGTTGTAAACAGGGCTAATGAGATATTAAAAGATCTTGAAAAATCGGAACAAAAAGAATCACTTGCAAAACCTGTTGGCGAAATTGCACAACACCGTGAAGGTTTGCAGACTACCATTTTTCAGTTAGATGATCCCGTACTAAAACAAATTCGTGATGAAATTAATAATCTCGACATAGATAATTTAACTCCGGTTGAAGCTTTAAACAAGTTAAACGAGATTAAAAAGCATATAGGACTCAAGTAAGATTAAGTAAAAAAACTTCAATATTTTTCACATATATTTTTTTAAGAACAAAAAAAATAAATATATTTGCAACCGCTAATGCGAGAATAGCTCAGTTGGTAGAGCACGACCTTGCCAAGGTCGGGGTCGCGGATTCGAGTTCCGTTTCTCGCTCTTCTTTTTTAAAGAAGCCTAAGCCCAGGTGGCGGAATTGGTAGACGCGCTGGACTTAAAATCCAGTGACCATTATGGTCGTGCGGGTTCAAGTCCCGCCCTGGGTACAAAAGCTGAAAACTTAAGGTTTTCAGCTTTTTTTATTTTATCAAAATGTATAACTTGGCAATTGTTAAAATACCTTGTTATACAAAATGATTATGAAGAATAATGCGATTTATATTTTGTTGATATTTATTACATTATGTTCTTGCCAGTACGAAAATGCTGAAGAGTTATATTATTCAAAAAATAATCAACCTCAGGATACAACTCAGAACGATACCATAGTTAATCCGAAACTATTAGTCGATATCCCTTTTAATGGTACAATTGAAGATGAAAGTGAAAATGAGATAGTAATAATAACTCATGGTTCTCCTGCACTTACTTACGATCGGTTTAGTCAGGCTGATAAAGCATTATATTTTAACGGAGAAGATCAGTATATTGAATTAGACCTGGGAGAACAGGATTCTATTTCAGTTGCTTTCTGGTTTATTTGTGGATCCGGCAGTAGTAATTATTCTTCGTTATTTGATTATGGATGCAATGCTGTAAAAACAAATATTGATGGATATTCAGGCCCCACATCTTTTAATGTAACATGCTTTTATAATAATCTTGATGAGTTACATGCCATTTATAATTTTAAGTATCAAACATGGTATCATATTTATGTTTCTGCAGGTAATGAAAATACTATTTATGTGAATAACGAGAAAGTTGGACAAATTTATAAAAATGTAATCTTAGAGCTCACAACTACGAATCTGATTTTGGGTAAATCTATTCTTGATGAAACAGAAAATGAAAAATATTTTCATGGTGTTATTGATGATATTAAAATATATAATTATTTGTTAAGTAAACAGGAAATTAATGAATTGTATAATGAGAGTATAGTAAAAAAGTAGTTTAGAGATGTTAAAATATTCAACATACATATTAATTATATTCTTAAGCCTTACTTTAAAAAGTTTTTGTCAGGACGATGACTGGGATACAATACTTGATGAAGAATTATCCAAACAACGAGTTTTTACGACTGCCACTTTTAAATCTTCCAGAATTTTAAATGGACAATCTGTTGAATGCCTGTCTAAAGGAGGCTTAGATTTTCGAGTAGCTCATCGGTTTGCAGAGTTTAATACAAACGAAAATAATTTCCTTGGATTTGATGAAGCAAGCACTTATTTTGGATTATATTACAGTATTGTTGATCAACTAAATATTGGAATAGCACGTGCAACTTATAATCAGACTAATTATGGATTTGTAAAATATGCTTTCCTAAGACAGTCGACTGGTGAAAAAAATATACCGCTAACAATGGTATTTAATTCATCGATATCTTATATATCAAAACAATATTCAGATAAGGAACGCGATGAAGATTTTATTTCAAGGATGGATTACTCATTTCAATTGCTAATCGGGAGGAAATTTTCCGAAAGGCTTTCTCTTCAGCTAACACCAACATTAGTTCATCGAAATCTTGTCGAAACGAAGAACGAGAATAATGATTTATATGCAATAGGAATAGGAGGAAGGTATTTAATAACCAGGCGTATTGCTTTTAATGCAGAATACTATTGGGTTTTAAATAATACCGGCAGGTATGGTTATGATTTTTATGATCCGGTAGCTTTGGGTTTTGATATTCAGTTTGGAAGTCATGTGTTTCAATTAATGCTTACTAATGTTGCAGCAATGACTGAAAATAAATTTATAGGCGAAACATCATCAGATTTTTTTAGTGGTGATATTCGATTCGGATTCAATATATCCCAGGTATTTTCTTTAACCGGAAGTAAACAATAAGGTTTAAGATGAAAAGAATAATTATAATTTCATTTTTTATATTAGTTCAATTGGCAGGTTTTGCTCAGAGTACTTACTTTACCAGGAGTGGCCATATATATTTTATTTCACATACCGATGTAATTGATATAGATGCTGATAACCGTCAGGTGGCAAGTTTCTTGAATATAGAAACCGGCAAAATACAATTTGCAGTTTTAATTAAAAGCTTCGAATTTGCTTTAGCAACTGCAAAAGAACATTTTAACGAAAGCTATATGGAGTCGGATAAATTTCCCAAAGCCATATTTAAAGGTGAAATTTTAAATATTGACAGTTTTGATTTAAATAAAAACGGTATCTGTTCGGTTCGTGTTAAGGGGAATATCACTATAAGAGGTATAACAAAAAATATTGAAGTGCCGGGAGAATTAACAATAGAAAATGGAAAAATAAATGCCATATCAGAATTTGAATTATCGATCTCAGATTTTAATATTTCAGTTCCCAGGATAGTTGAGAATAGAGTCGCAAAAATTGTTCAGCTTAGAGTTAATATGAACTATACCCTGTATAAAAAATAGATTTATGTCGATCAAAAAAACATTATATAGTATTCTTTTTGTTATTGTTTTATTAGGCATGATTTGTATTTACATTTTCTTTAAACCTGAGAAAAATATTTTAAAGCTTAAACCTGATTATAAATTAACAGCTATAGAACTATTTAATAAATACTCAACAAACGAAAAAGCTGCAAACACAAAATTTTTAGGAAAAATTATTCAGGTAAATGGAGCCATTCGTGAAATTAACACAGAAGATTCAATTTATACTACAGTTATATTAGAAACAGAAGATATGTTTTCCGGAGTGAATTGTGTTTTAAATGATAGATATACTTCAAAACAAAAAGAGATTTTAATTGGTTCTGAAGCTACTATAAAAGGTGAATGTTCCGGTAAACTAATTGATGTTGTTTTAAATAATAGTGTTCTGATAGATTAATAAAAAGCAAGTAATCAAATTATAGTTTGGATATAGAAAGAGCCGATAGTTTTTCATCGGTTCTTTGTTTAATTTCTTTTTTATCAAATGCTAAGAGCTATTCTTGCGCAAGTACATTAATTAGTTTTTCGCAACCACCATTTTTAATAAATTCGGTATGTTCATCTATTGTGTTAAATCGCTTTTCACATATTTCGTGACATTCCATTTTATAATCAGTGACCTCAAAGAATCTTTTTATAATAGCTTCTGAATCCGGATCTGATAAACCAGCTTTCCAGTTTTCATTTTTAACTAATTCGAGAATAGTCTTCCATATAGCAGCACCTAGTGCTCCGCAACCACTGCCGCTTAAACCGAGTCCACCAGCTAATCCTGCAACCATGGTTATTTCTTCATCACTTCCCCCCATTTTTTTTACAACTTCAGAAGCACAGCTTATTGGCTGTTGAGTATATTCTGGTTCGAGCGATAATCCTTCGTTTGCAGCTTTAATTGCTTCCGGCGCCCATTTTTCAGCAAGTTTAAAACAAGAAAAGAATTTACCGGTAAACATGTATTTGGCAAAACTCCATTTATTCTTAAAATCTGTTTTGGTAAAATCTTCGCATTCGATACATTTTGTTCTGTTTTCAAAAGATTCCATAAGATGCTGAGTTGCTCTGATAGCAACTGCTGTTGCTTTACCAAGATTTTTATATTTGCGAAATGCTTCTGCTCCTACAGCCATTGATGCTCCCCAAAGCATTCCACATTGGTATCCATGTTGTAGTATTCCGCCTGCTAACGGATCTATGGCACGTTCTTCTTCTTTCTTAGGATGTCCAAACTCTCTGTTTAAAATATAGAAAAATGTATGCGAGCATGTACCTTTTGTTAGAAATACTTTTTTAGCTCTTAGTTTTACTTTTTTTGTTTTGATAATATTCATATTATTCTTCCTTAATTGCTATCTTAATAGTTGCTATTCTTAACAATTTTTCTTTGAGCAAGTTACAAAATAAAATAAGCCTTGTGAAGAAAAGGCAGTCATATTTTTAGATTGAATCTAAGATGAAATAAAAAAGCCGAAGAGTTTTCATCGGCTTTTTGCTTATAAATGATTTATAAAATTTTATCAGCCTTCACTCACTATTTTCCAGATATTCAAAAAACTAAGTTTAATAATATTGATAGATTTTTCTTTGGGTATTGTAATTTATTAAGCTCTTTTAATTATTCTTTTTTTGAAAGAAGTTTTTTAATTTATTGGGTAATGAATACTTGATTTTTGTTGAATTCTAAAGGATTAAAGAATTTAAATAAATTTTTTATTCAATCCAGTACTCTGATCATTTTTTTTAGGATAGTATTAGTTTAGATTTTTGGGTGTCATAAATTCGAAAAATTATGGATTCTCATAATCTGAAAAAATCAATACAATTGCTCCTGCAAATTTTATGAATTAGAATTTATGTTTTATGGAGCACTTAAATACTGTAATTACTGGAACAGGATGTTATATACCTGAGCATAGAATAGAAAATAGAGACTATTTTAAAAACACTTTTTTTGAAAAGGACCAAACATTAATTAAAGGTACAGGTGAAGAGATAGTTGGTAAATTTAAGGATATAACCGGAATTTCAGAAAGGTGTTGGGTAAAGGAGGATCAAACTGTTTCGGAAATTGCAACTTTTGCTGCAGAGCAAGCGATAGCTTCAGCAAATATCGACAAAGAAACCATTGACCATATTATTGTTGCAACAAATTTTGGCGATGTAGTTAAGGGAACTATTCAAACTGATTTATTGCCCAGTATTGCTGCACGTGTAAAACAAAGGTTAGGAATAGAAAATCCTTTATGTGTAGCATACGACATAATTTTTGGATGCCCTGGCTGGCTGCAAGGCATAATTCAAGCAGACTCATTTATAAAAACAGGTATAGCAAAACGTTGCCTTGTAATTGGAGCAGAAACATTATCGAGAGTTGTTGATTTATATGACAGGGATACAATGATTTTTTCAGATGGGGCAGGAGCAGCTATAGCTGAAGGAGTTATGTCTGAAGAGAAATCTGGTGTACTTTCTTCTTCAACCGTAACTCACACCAAAGATGAAGCTTTTTACTTATATCTTGGACAGTCAAATAAGCCGAATAGTGATCCAAATGTACGCTATATTAAAATGCATGGACGTAAAATTTATGAGTATTCCTTATCTAATGTTCCTAAAGCTATTAAAGCAGCAATGGATAAATCCGGGATACCTATAGATCAAGTAAAAAAGGTGTTGCTTCATCAGGCAAATGAAAAAATGGATGAGGCTATTGTACAACGTTTCTTCAAACTTTATGGAATTCGTGCAGAAATAGAAAAAGTAATGCCAATGAGTATTCATGAATTGGGCAATAGCTCTGTAGCAACAGTACCTACACTTTATGATATAATTCTAAATGGTAAACTTCAGAATCATAGTATTAATAAAGGTGATATAATAATATTTGCTTCGGTAGGAGCAGGCATGAGTATTAATGCACTCGTGTACAGACAATAGAACAAAACATATTTTTGCCGATTATGGATTATATCCATAAATTCGATGAAATCTTTTATAAAAATTAACCTTCCTGGTCCCAAACCAAAGCAGCAGCTCCCAATATAGCAGCATCATTTTCTGATAAGGCAGATGGCTTCAGTTCAATTTTGTTTTTATAAATATCTAATAAATTTTTTTCCATGTATTTTTTTACCGGCTTAAAAATTAAATCACCGGCATTTGCAAGTCCCCCAAATAAGAAAATAACCTCCGGGCTTGTAATTGCAACAGCATTGGCAAGCATTATTCCCAAAACATAACCGGTATAATCAAAGGCTTTTTTTGCAATCGGATCTCTTTCTAAAGCGGCCTTGTAAATCATTTCACTTGAAACTTCTTCCAGAGAAACTTTTCTCAACAAGCTGGCTTCATCTGAATTAGTTAACAATTCTTTTGCTGTTCTTACAATTCCAGATGCCGATGCATAAGTCTCCAAACAACCTTTGCGACCACAGTTACACAGACGACCATTTGGATCAAAAATGGTGTGTCCGAGTTCACCGGCAAATCCGTCATGACCAAGGATCATTTTCCCATTTGCAACAAAACCACTTCCAAGTCCTGTTCCTAAAGTAACCATTAGAAAGTCGTTAAGGTGTTTTGCACTTCCGTAAATCATTTCTCCCATAGCGGCAGCATTAGCATCATTAGTTAACAAAACCGGGAGTCCGATTTTATTGCTAATTATATCTGCCAAAGGAACTATTCCTTTCCAGTTAAGATTTGGAGCATATTCAATAGTTCCATTGTAATAATTACCATTCGGAGCACCAATTCCCACACCTACAAGCTGAGATTCAGTACTTAATCCTGCCAGGGAGTGATTTATTCTTTCTGAAAGATAATCAACAAAATCATTAACATCTTCAAGATCCTTTATTGGGAACGATTCTTTTAATTTTACAACACCGTCTTGAGTTACAACTCCATATGAAACATTAGTGCCGCCAATATCAATACCTATCGCTAGTTTTTGCATGAATATATTTTGAAATTTTAAACAAGTAAAATAATAAATTGAAATCAATATAAACAAATTTTTATTTGATTTATTTTTTGGCAACATTTTTGATTAATATTTCATAAATTTAATGAGAATTTTAAAACCCTAATTATGAAAAGATTTATTCTCCCAGTCGTTATTTTCTCATCCTTCTTTATATTTGTTCCTAATGTAAATGCACAGAAAAAAGTAAAAGAAATTAAAATTACTGAGGCGCAGGGAATTGCTATTGGTGCTGATAATGAGTCAATCGCTCAGGTGACTCAGCGAGCTATTGATGAGGCAAAAGTTGAAGCCTTAAAACAAGCCGGAGTTTCAGAAAACATAGCCTCTTTTAGTGATTTTTTTCAATCTGAAGAGAGTGAAAAGTATGAAGAACTTTTCACTTCTGATATACTCTCAGATATTCGGGGATCAGTAAAAGATATCGAAATTCTAGATACAAAAAAGTCTTTTGATGATTTTGGGCATTTAAAAGTTAAAGTTGTAATTAACTGTACTGTTGTAAAATATTTAACGGAAAAAGATATTGGATTTGATGTATGGATTGATGGAGTGGGAATGTTTTATCCCAATGATACAGGTTTGAAATTTATTCTAAAGCCTTCAAAAGATGCCTATGTTAAGATTTTTATTTTTAGTGAAACAGAAGCATTTCAGTTGTTTCCCAGCAAGCATGAAACCTCATATTTATTAAATGCTAATCAGCAACACCATTTTCCTTCTGAAACCATGGATTATACTTTGTATACAGATAAAAAATCTGAAATACACAGAATGGTTATGGTATTTATGAAAGAAGATATTCCATATACTAATGATGTTGAATATAAAAAGATAATTGACTGGATATTTTCAATCCCACCTGATATGCGTGTAATAAAATCGTTTGGGTTTAGTGTTGTAAACGAGGATAAAATGAAATTGTAGAGACACAATGCATTGTGTCTTTACAATGAATATCGTTATTTTTTTCTAATCAGCATTAAGCCATCCCGTAAAGGCAGAATAACTTTTTCAACCCGATCATCATTTTTAATAAATTCGTTGAACTCGAATATGCCTTTAGTGTATTCGTCATCAGGCGATTCAAGATCAATAACTTTGCCGTTCCATAGTACATTGTCGGCAAGGATAACCCCCCCAGACTTTACATAATCAAAAACGAGATTGTAATATTCAAGATATTCTCTTTTATCGGCATCAATAAAAACCAGATCGAATTGTTCGTTAATTTCAGGGATAATCTTTCGGACATCACCAAAATAAAGTTTTACTTTATTTTCAATTTGGGCCTTTGTAAAATACTTTCGTATTATATCTTCTAATTCATCATTTATTTCAATAGTGTGAATAACACCATTTTGTTTTAATCCTTTAGCTAAGCAAATTGCTGAATAACCTGTATATGTACCTAGTTCTAGAATTCTTTCAGGATTGATCATTTTGCTGATCATTTCAAGAATTTTTCCCTGCAAATGACCGGAAAGCATTCTGGGACGAAGAATTTTTAAATTCGTTTCGCGATTTAATTCAGCTAATATTGGATCTTCCTCATCGGTGTGATTTAATATGTATTCTTCGATATTGTAAAATGGGTCAGACACTTTTAAAAATTATAAATTGTTAAAATGAGCTAAAATGCCTAAAGTTTGCTGTAAATATTTTAGGCATTTTAAGTATTCCTGTCTGCCGACAGGCAGGTTAAATTTTAGACATTTTCTATTGATAAACCAACATCGACATTTTATTAATATCCAGAACCTCATTGGTAATTTCCTGAATATCGTCAACTGTTACAGCTTCAATTTTTTCTTTTATCTTCTCTAAATCATCAACCTTGTTAAAAATCATAAAGCTTTTACCCATGGCTAACATTAAGCTTGCATTATTTTCCGAGCTAATAGCAATTTGTCCGAATAACTGACGTTTGGCTTTCTTTAACTGTACTATTCCAAGCTTTTTAGTCCGTAGTGATTCAAATTCTTTTTTAACCAGTTTTATACACTTGGTGAAATTTTCCTTGTCGGCACCAAAATAAACAGAAAATATCCCGGTATCGGAATATGCAGAATAATTTGATTCTACATGATAAGCATAACCATGTTTCTCGCGAAGCAAAAGACTTAAGCGCGAATTTAATCCCGGTCCGCCCAGCATATTGTCCAGTAAAATCATGGCAATCTTTTTTTTGTCATGAGCATTATATGCAATATTACCAATAATGCAATGTGTCTGGTGTGTATTCTTTTTAATGGTTTTTGTTTCAGTTATATAACTGTCTATCTGAGTTCTTTTATTTGTTCTTAAATTAGGCTCAATTTGTCCGAAATATTTATTAGCCAGTTTTTTAAGTTTTGTAAATGAAATATCACCTACAGAACAAAAAACCATTTCATTGGTATGATAATTCTTCGAAATGAATGACTCTATATCTTTTTTAGTAAAGCGTCGTAAATCTTTTGGACTACCTAAAATATTATTTCCTAATGGCTGGTTTTTAAAAATCAGTTCTTCAAATTCATCAAAAATCAGTTCTGCAGGGTCATCTTTATATGAATTTATTTCTTCAATAATAACTTCTTTCTCGCGTGTAATTTCTTTGCCCGGAAAAACAGAATTAAACGTTATATCTGAAATAAGCTCCATGGCACGCTCATAATCATTTTTTAGAAATGAAGTATGAATCGTTGTTTCTTCCTTTGTAGTATAAGCATTAATTTCTCCACCAACATCGTCTAATCGACTTAAGATATGATAAGCTTTTCGCTTTTTTGTTCCTTTAAAAATGGCATGCTCAATAAAATGAGCCATACCGTGCTCATGATCTTCCTCGTCGCGCGATCCTGCATTTATAATTAAACCACAATGCCCTACTGCCGATTTAGATTGTAAATGAATGATTCGTATTCCGTTCTCCAGTGTATAACTCTCGTAATTCATCTCCGTAATTGTATCTGCTGCAAAAGTATAAAAAACTAGCAATCAAAATACTAAAACAGGTAAAGTTTTACTGATTTTAGGATTTTTTAAAAATTGAGAAAAAATATTTTGTAAAAGGAATTTTTCACTTATATTTGCACCGCTAATGAGCAAAAAGGTACCATAGCTCAGTTGGTAGAGCAACGGACTGAAAATCCGTGTGTCCCTGGTTCAATTCCAGGTGGTACCACAGAGAGCTTCGAACCCGATAACTATCGGGACGAAGCTCTTTTTTTAAACTCTAACTAAGGGTAAAGTAAGAGGTGGTAAATTCATTCTGGTTATATGATTTTGAACAAATTCTCTAAAATATGGCCAGCTTGTTAACTTCAAACTAACTTCGCTAAACAATTTCAAAAATTCTTCAGAAATAACTGTTTGGTTTTCAATCCTGAAATGTAAGTAGTATCTTGTCTTTATTGTAAAGGCAGGTTTTTCTGCACCTTCGTTTTTCCCATGCAAAGTATATTGCTGATTAAATGTCACTCCTGTTTCAGTTTTTTCTTCAATTTTAACATTTTCTTTTATTTGCAATTCAATGTTTTTTTCTGTTAAATATTTCCTTTCGCACTGCGAACTACCATTAATTAGTTCAATTGAAACAAGTTCAAATGAATTTAACATCTTTGAATATTCTTTAGGACTTATCTCGGATTTCATATTTACGCTGCTTTCTTTTTAGGTTTTTCAGTTAGAACTATTAGTGCATAATCTGAAACTGCATTCTTCTCCATTGGAAGAGGTAAATAGTTAAGTTTTCCAGTCACCTCGCTATGATGATTATCCAGCTTGTATTCAATTACGTTAAGCTTGTTCATAATTTTATTTTCTACCTCTCCCATAAAAGCAGCAGCAGAAAGAATTTGATTGACATATAAATTGAGAGAAATTCTATTTTCTTTAGCAATTTTTGCTAATAATGTATGAACAGTGGAAGATGTCCTTATATTAAATATTCCACTCAAGTTTTCAAATTCATTTTCATCAATTTTAGGTTCAGGAATTGCTTGTTTAGATTCAAAAAGGTATGTTATAAAATCATCCTTTTCATTTAGGAAACTTTCAATTGCTTCTGCTTGTGTGACGCCTTGTCCATAACATGCCATTCTCCCAAGTTCTTCTGCAAATGCTATGAACCAAGTTTCATTCTCAAAACTTTCCTTTTTCACTTTTATATCATAATCTAATCCTAGATAAAATGATAAATCCTTTTTTGACATAGTTTATTCTTTTATTTTGCTTAATATATGGTTAAAAACAGGTGATATGTATTTTCGATAATTTGCTCTTTGTACCATTATCTTACTGCCACCTTTATGTTTAATATGTACTCCGAAAAAACCTCTTAAATATGGATGATCTAATAATAACTTGTTTTTAAATCTTTCTTGAGAGCCTTTTCCTCTATCTTTCTTTAATAAATGTTCGCTTCCTAATGCTTCTGCAACTCTCTTTATATCATTAAAATCTATTTCATTTCCAGTAAAATCATCTAAAGCTTTAACTGCTTTTTTCTTGGCATCTACAGAGTCTGAAAAATTAATTTTGATTTTCTTTCCTGCCATTTGGTATCAAATATAATACTATTTAGTTGATAAAAAGTTAATAAAAGTTAATAAAATTATTATGATATATAACATTTTTTGCATAAAAACCTGTTGATCAAAATAATATAAGGTAAATTATTAATTAAAGTTAATAATATTTTTTAACAATAACTATTTTTAATTTTTAATTAAAAATAATCTGATATTGTGATGGAGTCGATTGCTATTTTGATAAGGTATTCTGTATGTTAGATTTTGTAATAGTTTCTGTTATTTATTTTTTCTAATTAAAAACCGATCATACAAAAACAATAAAAACGAAGCTCCGACACCAATGCCGAGCAGTACAAGCCAAATTCGTCCAGGATTATAACTTGTCCATAAATAATTTGTGAGTTCGGTTTGTGTCATGTTTAAAAATTCTTCTGCTTTATTATAAAGATCGGTCTGAGTAAACGTATTAGAAATTTCCGGAACAGATAATCCTTTCGAAGCCAAATCATTTTGTAACAAAGTAACTTTATCTGACATTCTTCCATAAACTCCGCCGGAAATATAACCTGCTAAAAGATTTCCCAAAGTTACGGGAAGGAAAGCCATTCCCATATATAGTGCTACTTTATCTTTCGGAGCAATTTTCCCAATATATTCTGTGATTTTAGGTGATCCGGCCATTTCTCCTACTCCAAAAATGAAAATAGAAGCGATAATAAAAAACGGATTGTTTGTAAATAGAGTTAAAGACATGCCTATTGAACAAACAAAGAATCCTGTCATCATCGATGTTAAAGGCTTCCATTTCATAATGATTGTTGAAACAATAATCTGGAACATAATAATATACATTGCATCAATATTGGTAATGTATTCAGCTGCAATAGTGCCATCGGGTGAACCAATTTTTTTAATAAGCCATGGCCAAACCTTTTCAATTAAATTGTATAATGAATGTGTATCAACCCACTGGTCTATAAATACAGGTAAGGTGTAAAACAGTTGGTAATACGTCGACCAAAATCCGGCAACGATTAATAGGAAAATAATGAATTTATAATCGCTCAAAGCAATTCCAACATTCCTGAAAATCATTCTTAGAGATTTCCAAAATGATAAGTTGGATGGTTTTCTTTCTGGTTCTTTATAAAAAAGTAAAAAGGGAATATTTACTAAAATAATAACAGCACTCAAATAGAATACTGTTGTGTATGAAATTTTACTGAATTGTAAAGCAACAATAGGACCGATAAATGCGCCAACGTTTACCATCCAGTAATAAATCCCGAATCCGATGGATGATGTAGTATCGTCGGTAGTTTTTGAAATTGTAGCAGTTAAAACAGGTTTAAAAAGAGCTCCTCCGATTGCCACAAAAAGGAATATGGAGAAAAATGATGCAAAAGACTTACAGTGAGGCATTACCAAAAATCCTACTGCATAAATAATAAAAGCCGAGAATAATATTTTCTTGTAACCATATCGGTCAGCAATTGCGCCGGTAATTATTGGTAAAAAATAAAGTATAGCTGTGCCAATTCCCATTATCAAACCTTTTTCTTCCTGACTTAAACCCAAGGCGCCAACATCTGTCGATTTGGTAAGGTAATTTGCTAATAGCATGTAAAATCCGTACCATGCCCAACGTTCAAATAGTTCCATTGAGTTGGCAATCCAGAA
>JAIORB010000160.1 GCA_021108325.1 Bacteroidales bacterium
GTTAATGCCGTTATATATTCAATCCATATTTATTTTTCGCAAATATGGCATTTTGAATAATAAACGGTATAATTAGTATAAATTAAATGATTAGATAAGAATTGAATCAGATTAAAAAACTTGCCGGACAAACCGTTATTTATGGTTTAAGCAACATGCTGGGACGATTTTTAAATTACCTTTTAGTTCCGCTACATACGATAGTTTTAGGTAAATTCTTTTTTGGGAAACTAACTTATATTTATAGTAGTACCGCTATTATATTGGTGTTATTAACTTATGGATTAGAAACAGGCTTCTTTCGTTTTGCCAGCAAGAAAAACGAAGACTATAATAAAGTATTAGGAACAAGTTTGTATTCCATTGTTTTTACCACATCAATTTTTGTTTTATTATCTGTAGTATTTAAAAGCTTATGGCAAGGATATTTCGAAGTAAATAATTACCGGATTGTACTATACTTTGTTCTTATAATTGCTTTCGATGTTTTAAATGCTATTCCGTTTGCCAAACTTCGTATTGATGAACGTCCTGTAAAGTTTGCGATTATTAAATTTGTTGGGATTTTTATAAATATCAGTTTAAATTTATTTTATTTGTGGTTTTGCAGGAAACTTTCAGAAACAGGAAATACCGGATTTTTTGCACGAATATACAATCCAGATTTAGTTTTAGAATATGTCCTTATTGCAAATTTAATAAGTAGTGCAGTAACATTTATTGTATTACTTCCCGAAATTATTAAAGTAAAACCAGAGTTCGACTTTAAATTATTAAAAAGATTATTGAATTATTCTTTCCCGATTTTATTGATAGGATTAGCCGGAATGCTAAACGATAATATCGATAAGTTATTGATTCCTAAATTAATTGACGATCCAAACCCCATGGAACAATTAGGGGTTTATGGAGCAAATTTTAAACTGTCGGTTTTAATGGTATTGTTTATACAAATGTTTAGGTATGCAGCAGAACCATTTTTCTTTAAGAATTCAGAAAATTCTGATGCTAAAAAACTATATGCCGATGTTATGAATTACTTCATTATTTTTGGTTTGATAATCTTTCTGGGAGTAATTTTATATTTAGATATTTTAAAATATTTTATAGCTCCGGAATTTTGGGAAGGACTTTATGTAGTTCCAATTCTATTATTTGCAAAACTGATTTTTGGTATATTGTTCAGCTTGTCAATATGGTATAAAGTTACTGATAAAACAAAATTTGGTATTTTAGTCGCAGGAATTGGCGCTATAATAACCATTTCATTAAATGTAATTTTATTACCAAAAATTGGATATTTGGGTTCCGCTTTTGCAAGTTTATCAAGTTATATAGTAATGCTAATAGTTTCTTATTATTTAAGCACAAAGCATTATTTAATAAAGTATAATTTTAAGAAAATTTCATTTTACTTTATTCTGGCGTTTGCCTTGTTGGCTATTAGTAAGATAAATGAAGCCGAAAGTAAAATAATTTATTATTCAATAAATACACTTTTATTGTTTGGATTTATAACAACAGCATATTTAATCGAAAAAAAATCATTAACTAATGAACATTAATATTGTAAATAAGTCAAATAACCCATTACCGGGGTATAGCACAGACCATGCAGCAGGAATGGATTTAAGAGCAAGCTTGTCTGAGCCAAAAACCTTAAAACCCCTGGAAAGAGTTTTAATTCCGACAGGATTATATATTGAACTACCTGTAGGTTATGAAGCACAAATACGGCCAAGAAGTGGGCTGGCATTAAAAAAAGGAATATCAGTATTAAATACACCGGGAACTATCGATGCTGATTATCGTGGAGAAATAGGAGTTATTTTAATTAATCTTTCTAACAAAGAAGTAACAATTGAAAGTGGCGAAAGAATTTGCCAGATGGTTATTGCAAAGCACGAGCAGGCAGAATTAATTAGGGTTGATGTTTTGAATGAAACAGATCGTGGAACCGGAGGATTTGGAAGTACGGGAGTGAAATAGGTTTCTTAATAATTGTTAAAATTTACAATTTGTAAACACAACAGGCGTTTTTTGTGTTAAGTTTATAATTTATTAGTAAAAATTGTTGTTGAGATATGAGGGTAAAAGAAATTATTCTGATCGTTATTGCTATTATTACTATTTCAGCGTGTAGTAGTAATAAAACCATATCAGAAAGTAAACGGAACATAAAAAAAGAATTAAGTACAGATAGCGAACAACAATATTATTATTACTTTTTAGAGGCTAACAGGAAAAAGTTATTGGGAGATTTAAACGGAGCTTTGGCAATGTATTATCAGTGTCTTGAAATACACCCCGAAAGCGCTGCTGCAATGTCAGAAATTTCTATAATAAACGAAGTTATCCAAAATCATGACACTGCTATAAAATATGCTATTGGGGCGACGGAAAAAGAACCGAATAACAAATGGTATAAAATAAATCTTGCAAAACTTTACCTTATAATCAAAGATTACAATAAGGCTATTATTGTATACGAAGACCTATATGAAAATAACAAAACCGACTTGGAGATACCATATAATTTAGCTGCTTTATACAGTCATTTAAACAATTATAAAAAAGCAATTGAACTATATGATGATATAGAAAAAAGTGTTGGAGTAAATGAAAATTTATCTGTAGCAAAACAGCAATTATATTTGAGTTTAGGCAGCAAAACAAAAGCGTATGAGGAAATTAATAAACTTATAAAGCATTATCCAAACGAACCAAGGTATTATGGTATAATTGCAGAAATGTATACCAACGACAACTTGTTTCTAAAAGCAGAAGAAAACTATAATAAATTGTTTGATCTGGATAGTGCTAATGTGTTAGGATTACTCTCCGTAATAGATTTTTACCGCAAGAAAATGGATTACGACAATGCTTTTTTCACCATAAAAAAAGTTATTGACGATGAAAAAGTAGAATTTAATCAGAAAATCTTAATTTTTGCCTCATTGTTAAATAATCAAAGCGAGTTTAATATTTATAATCAACAAATAGAGGAACACCTTTTTCTATTAAAGACTAAATACCCCGATAAAAAGGAGGTTTATACATTATATGCTGATTACTTAATAAAGATGAAGTTATTTGATGATGCTCAAACTGAAATTGAGTACATATTGGATAATTTTAACGGAAATATTATAATATGGGAACAATTATTGTCAATTTACAGTTATAATAATGATTTTAATAATCTATATATAAAATCAAACGTAGCAATAGACAGCTTTCCCGAACACTCATTATTTTACCTTTTTAACGGCCTTTCTGCTAACCAAATTGATAAATCGGAAGAAGCAGCCATGGTTTTAAAAGAAGGCTTAAAAACCATTAAAAACAATCCAGAACTAGAACTGGATTTTTATACGAATTTAGGCGAAGCTTATTATAATATTAAAAGGTACAAGCAATCAGATTATTACTTTGAATTGGTGTTGAATAAAGAACCGGATAATTTTTATGTAATTAACAATTACAGTTACTATCTGTCGTTACGTGAAGAAAAACTTGAATATGCTGAAAGGATAAGTAAAAAGACAGTAATTGCGGAACCTAATAATAGCACTTACCTTGATACATATGCTTGGATTTTATTTAAACTTAAAAGATACCAAGATGCACTTTATTACATAAAAAGAGCATTTGAAAATGGTGGAGCAGAAAGCCATGTTATTGTAGAACATTATGGCGACATACAATTTAAGGTTGGAAATGAGGAGGCAGCATTGGAGCTTTGGAAGTTATCACACGAAATAGGAAATAACAGCGAGAGTTTATTACAGAAAATAAAAGGAAAATCAATAGATTAAATACATAATTCATTTATCCTGAAAAAAATGAAAAACAAATCAGGGAAAATCATATTTTTAATACCCTTATTACTTATTCTTTCAGGTTCTGTCTACTCACAAACAAAGAAGGAACTTGAGCAGAGGAAGCAGAAAACAGAAGAGAATATTAAACTTACAAATCGGCTTTTAGAACAAACTGAAAAAACTAAATCAGCTGGTTTAAATAAATTATTAATTATTAAAAAAAGAATAAGTTTACGAGAGCAATTAATAAATAGAATAAGCGACCAAATAAAATACATTGAAAATGAAATTGATATAAAAAACAGCACAATTACCACGCTTGAAATAGAAATAAAGCAGTTAAAAGAAGAATATGCCAAAATGATTTATTTCGCTTATAAAAATCGCAATAATTATGATAGATTAATGCTTGTCTTGGCTGCAGACGATTTTAATCAGGCTTATAGACGGATGAAGTATTTTCAACAGTATAGCAAATACAGGAAAAAACAAGCTGAAAAAATTGTTATAAGTCAAAAGAATTTGGAATACGAAATTGAACAATTAAAAGAGCAAAAAAGCGAAAAAATCAAACTGTTAGCAAATAAGGAAAGAGAAAAAGCACACTTGGGTTCGGAAAGAATTAAGGAAAACAGCGAAATTAACAGGTTAAAAAGAAAAGAATCAGAACTAAAAAAGAAAATACGTGAGAATCAAAGAATCATGCAGCAGTTGAAAAATGCCATTGCTGAGTTAATAGCGCGTGAAGCAAAAGCAAACAAAACATATAAAACCTTATCGGCTAATGAAGAAATGATTTCACAAGGATTTAAAAGCTCTAAGGGTAAATTAAAATGGCCTATTGACAATGGAATTGTCTTAGAAGAATTTGGTGAGCATCCGCATCCTGTGATAAAAGGTGTAAAAATTAAAAATGAAGGAATTGATATTGGGACAACAAAAGACGCGAAAGTTAAATCAATATATGAAGGAGAAATTAAGAGCGTATTTGCAGTTCCGGGAGCAAATATGGCTGTTATTATTAGACATGGCCATTTTCTAAGCCTTTATTCAAATATTGTAAATGTCAGAGTCAGGCCTGGCGATAAGGTTACGGAAGGATACTATATTGGAGATGTTTATTTTACAGATAATGACGAGGGCTCTGTATTACATTTAGGAATTTATGAAGAAAGAAATGCTTTAAACCCCCAAAGCTGGCTAAGGAGATAATAATTATCATATAAACACCCAATAATTGAAAAATTTAAAGTAAAAACGTAACAAATTGAGAAATTATAAGTATACACGTTTAATGTAACTTAAAAACTTTAGACGTGCTAACAGCTACATTTAAAATGGAAAAAAGCATTATAATAGAGTCAAAAATCGAAAACATCAATAAAGTAGAAAAAATAATTGATGAAGTTTCGGAAGAGGCTAAAATAAATTCTGAGGTTTATGGTAAAGTATTAATTGCTACAGTTGAAGCAGTCAACAATTCAATTGTACATGGCAATAAAGAAGATGAAACTAAAAATGTGAAAGTAGATTTTCAGGTTGATGAAGATTATATTAGCATTTTTATTGAAGATGAAGGCCCCGGATTTAATTTTTATAATGTTCCCGATCCAACTACTCCTGAAAATATTGAAAATATCAGCGGACGAGGAGTTTATCTGATGAAACATCTTGCCGATGATGTAATTTTCCACGGACGAGGAAATAGAGTTGAAATAAGATTCAACTTAAAATAGAATGCCAATAAAATTTTTCACCGAAGACACAAAATTCAATTTAAGAAACAAAAACCTGATAAAAAATTGGGTAAATAGTGTAATTACGTCTGTCGATAAAAAAACAGGGAATATCAATTTTATTTTTACTTCAGATAAATACCTCTTAAAAATTAACAAAGAATACCTTTCGCATAAATACTACACTGATATTATTACATTTAATTATTGTGAAAACGAGATAATAAGTGGAGATATTTTTATAAGTATCGAAACTGTGAAGAACAATTCTTCACGGTTTAATGTTACAATCATTGAAGAATTACATCGCGTAATTATCCACGGAATTCTTCATTTGCTTGGTTTCGATGATCAAAGCGATGAAGAAAAAGCCGTAATGAGAGAAAAAGAAAACTATTATTTAGAAAGATTAAAAAATCTTTCCTAATTTTCCGCAGAATTTCAAACTTAAATTTATGTTGCCAGAGTATGATGTTATTGTGGTAGGTGGCGGGCATGCTGGATGTGAAGCTGCTGCAGCTGCAGCCAATATGGGCTCAAGCACATTGTTAGTTACAATGGATATGGCTAAATATGCTCAAATGTCGTGTAATCCTGCAATGGGAGGTATTGCAAAAGGGCAGATTGTCAAAGAGATTGATGCTCTTGGTGGTTATTCTGCAATAGTTACAGATAAAAGCATGATTCAGTTTCGCATGTTAAACCGTTCAAAGGGACCTGCAATGTGGAGCCCAAGAGCGCAATGTGACAGAATGGTGTTTTCTAACGAATGGCGGAATATTTTAGAAAACATTGAGCATTTAGATTTGTGGCAGGATTTGGTTACTGAATTAATAATTGAAGATAATAAAGTAAAAGGAGTAATTACAAAACTTGGGATTAAGCTTGAATCAAAGACTGTTATTTTAACAAATGGCACATTCTTAAACGGTTTAATGCATGTAGGCAAACAACAAGTTGAAGGTGGAAGGGCAGGCGAAGGTGCATCGAAAGGAATTTCAGAACAATTAAGAAAGCATGGATTTGAAGTAGGACGCATGAAAACAGGAACTCCTGCAAGAATTGACGGAAGAAGCATAGATTTTTCTAAGGTGCAGGAACAAAAAGGTGATGAAGGTGGTGGCCAGTTTTCTTTTCTGCAATACGATTTTGTGCCAAACAATGGTAAAAGTTGTTATATAACCCACACAGACACTGAAGTTCATAGCATTTTGGAAACGGGATTTAAAGAATCACCTCTTTTTAGTGGTACAATTAATGGAGTGGGACCGAGATATTGTCCTAGTATCGAAGATAAAATTGTAACTTTCGCAGACAAGGATAAACACCAGTTATTTCTAGAACCAGAAGGTTTTACTACGAACGAGTATTATATTAATGGATTTTCATCATCTCTGTCATGGGAAATCCAATTAAAAGCACTAAAAAAAATTCCCGGACTGGAAAATGTTAAAATATATCGACCAGGATATGCAATAGAATATGATTATTATCCTCCCACACAGCTTACTTATACTTTAGAGACAAAATTTATTAAGAATCTTTATTTTGCAGGACAAATTAATGGTACAACAGGATATGAAGAAGCTGCTGCACAAGGAATGATGGCAGGAATAAATGCAAATTTGAATGTTTTGGGTAAAGGGGAATTTATACTTAATAGAGACCAGGCTTATATTGGAGTTTTAATTGACGACTTAATCACAAAGGGAGTTGATGAACCATATCGAATGTTTACGTCTAGAGCTGAATATAGAATATTGCTTAGGCAAGACAATGCAGATTTAAGGTTAACGGAACTTTCTTATAAAATGGGCTTGGCAAAAAAAGAAAGATTTGAACTATTAAAAGAGAAAATAGAATCTCGCGATAAAATTATAGGATTTATAAAAAATCACAGTATTGCACCCGAAGAGATAAACAACTATCTAAACGAAGCGGGAACAACCTCCCTTAAGCAAAAAAGGAAGTTGTTTGATGTGGTTTTAAGACCACAAGTCAAGCTGAATGATTTAATAAATTACATTGACAAACTTAAAACGATAGTCGAAGAAATCAAACATAAAAAAGAGGAAATCATCGAGTCGGCAGAGGTTTTAATCAAATACTCAGGATATATAGAGAGGGAAAAGCAAATGGCCGACAAACTAAAAAGGCTGGAGTATATTAAAATCCCGGAAGGTTTTAGTTACGATGAAATTTCATCTCTTTCAACTGAAGGAAGACAAAAGCTGAAAAGAATATGTCCTAAGAGCATTGGGCAGGCAGCGCGCATTAGCGGAGTTTCGCCTTCTGATATAGGAGTACTTTTAGTATATATGGGTCGATAACGTTCCACGTGGAACGCGTCAAAATTATTAATCTTGTTCCACGTGGAACATTAATTTGGTTGTATGAATAAAGAATTTGTTATTTCAGGAAAGCTAATAGACATCATAGGTCGGCGAATTTTTAATGCGAAACTTAAAATTGTTAATTCTAAAATCGTAGAGATTGATGAGTCTGGTGATGAATTTGATGATTATATTTTGCCCGGCCTTATTGATTCACATGTTCATATTGAAAGTTCGATGCTTGTGCCAACAAGCTTTGCCAGGGCGGCAGTTAAGAACGGTACCGTTGCAACAGTGTCAGATCCTCACGAAATAGCCAACGTAATGGGAGTTGAGGGTGTAAAATACATGATTAAAAATGGCAAGAAAACACCATTCAAATTTTATTTTGGGGCTCCTTCGTGTGTGCCCGCAACACCATTCGAAACATCAGGAGCTGTAATTGATTCGGAGGGTATTAAAGAATTAATGGCAAGTAAGGATATCTATTATTTAGCCGAAATGATGAATTTTCCGGGTGTTATTTTTAATGACAAAGAAGTAATTCAAAAAATTAAATATGCTCACCAGGCTAACAAACCTATCGATGGCCATGCTCCCGGATTAACTGGCGAAGACTTGGAAAAATATGCTGCTCAAAATATTACAACTGATCATGAATGTACCACAGTTGAAGAAGCAATTAATAAAATCCAGAAAGGAATAAAAATTCAAATCAGAGAAGGAAGTGCAGCCAAAAATTTTGAAATTTTATTTCCCTTATTAAACACACATCCCGACAAAGTGATGTTTTGCACCGACGATTGTCACCCTGACGATCTTGTAAAAGGACATATAAATAAGATAATTAGCAGAGCAGTTAAGAATGGAGCGGATGTTTTTGATGTAATTTCAGCAGCCACTAAAAATCCAAAGGAACATTACAATTTAAATGTAGGACTACTACAAGTTGGCGATCCTGCAGATTTTATCATCGTAAATAATCTTGAAGATTTTGATGTAAAAAAGACATATATTAATGGTGATTTGGTTTATGATAATGGAGAGGTTTTGTTAGAAAGATTGACTGAACAGGTCGTTAATAATTTTAAATGCAACCCAATTTCCGTTTCTGATATTTTAGTTTCTGACATTGGCAAAAAGATTCAGGTTATTGTTGCAAACGATGGTGATTTAATAACTGGGAAAGAAACTGTTGTGCCAACAGTTGAGGGCGGAAATATTGTAAGCGATGTAAAGCAGGATATTCTTAAAATAGTTGTTGTAAACAGGTATAAAGATTTCAAACCACAAGTAGGATTTATCAAAAACTTTAATTTAAAAAAAGGAGCTATTGCAGGAAGTATTGCGCACGACAGTCATAATATAATTGCAATTGGCACGAATGATGATGAAATTGTAAATGCAATTAATAAGGTAATCGAAAATACGGGAGGAATTGTTGCGTGCCATGGAAGCAAAGTTAAATATCTTAAGTTGGATGTAGCTGGTTTGATGTCAACCGGAGAAGCAGAAGATGTGGCTGATAAATATTATGAGGTTCATACAATGGCAAAAGAAATGGGTTCTAAACTGACAGCGCCGTTTATGACAATGGCATTTATGGCATTGCTTGTTATTCCGGAACTAAAGATTGGAGATAGAGGATTATTTGATGTTTCAAAATTTGATTTTACTTCGTTGTTTGTCGAATAATGAATAAAAACCACAAAGAAAAATTTAAATCTATACTTTCTGTACTTCCTGATAGTCCGGGAGTTTACCAGTTTCTTAATTCATCTGACGAAATTATTTATGTAGGCAAGGCGAAAAATCTTAAGAAAAGAGTTTCGTCTTATTTTACCAAAGATCATTACGAAAATAACAAGCTAAAAGTTCTTATTGGTAAAATTGATCGAATAGAATATATCGTTGTTCAGACTGAATCAGATGCTTTTTTGCTGGAGAACAATCTGATTAAGAAATATCACCCACGTTACAATGTAATGTTAAAGGATGATAAAACATATCCATGGATTTGTGTTAAGAACGAGCAATTTCCCAGAGTTTTTTATACAAGAAATGTTATAAATGATGGATCATCATATTTTGGTCCATACACGTCTGTTCATATGGTAAAGCTTATGCTGGATTTGATTCGCCGGCTTTATCCTTTGCGAAATTGCAACCTGAATCTTTCAAATGAAAACATTGAAAAGAAGAAATATAAAACTTGCCTGGAATATCATATTGGAAATTGTTTGGCACCATGCATTGGATTACAAACCGAAGAAAATTATAATGATTCTATAGATCATATTAAAAAGATTTTAAAAGGAAATATTCAAGAAGTTATTTTGTATTTGAACAAACTAATGAAAGAATATTCTGTTGATTTTAAATTTGAAGAGGCGCAACTGGTAAAAGAAAAGCTTGAAATCCTTGAAAAATACAAAAGCAAATCAACCATTGTTAGTTCAAGTTTAAATAATGTTGATGTATTTAATATTTTAGATGACAATAACTTTGCCTATGTTAATTTCTTAAAAGTTGTAGAAGGGAGGATTGTTCAGGCTCATACTGTGGAGTTAAAGAAAAAGCTTGATGAAGGTTTGGGAGATTTATTGCTAATGGCGGTAGTTGAAATTCGTGAAAGACTTAGCAGTACTGCAAAAGAAATAATATCTCCAATTAGTTTTGAGCTAGAAAAAGTTGTTGTTACAGTTCCTGTTCGTGGTGAAAAGAAATCTTTATTAGAATTATCGGAACGTAATCTAAAATATTATCGACTTGAAAAACAGAAAAAAGCAGAAAAGAAAAAAGAAAAACATTCAGGTAAACGCATATTAGAAGTACTAAAAAAGGATTTGAACTTATCGTTCTTGCCGGAACATATAGAATGCTTTGATAACTCAAATATACAAGGCACAAATCCTGTTGCAGCTTGTGTTGTTTTTAAAAACGCAAAGCCCAGCACAAAAGAATATCGGCATTATAATATAAAAACAGTTGAAGGCCCGGATGATTATGCTTCAATGGAAGAGGTTGTTTACAGAAGATATAAACGATTAATGGATGAAAACAAAAGCTTGCCACAACTTATTGTTATTGATGGAGGGAAAGGACAACTTAACGCAGCTCTGAAAAGTTTGGAAAAACTTGATATAAATGATAATGTTTCAATTATTGGAATTGCAAAGCGATTGGAAGAAATTTTTTATCCCAATGATCCTATACCATTATACTTAGATAAAAATTCTGAATCTTTAAAACTTATTCAGCATATTCGAAACGAGGCTCATCGATTTGGGATAAAATTTCACCGTAATAAAAGATCTGGCAATTTTATAAAAAGTGAGCTGGACAATATTCCCGGTATTGGCCCAAAAACAATTGATGCTCTTTTGACTAAATTTAAAACAATTAAAAAAATCAGAAGCTTGTCTTTAGATGAAATTTCAAGTGAAATTGGAAATACAAAAGCAAAATTGCTGTTTGTGTATCTTAATAGGCTATAAATCAGGGTGTAATATGATTTTTTATCCTTAATAATTCTTATAGTTTAAATGTAAACTATTACATTAAGTAAATTATTATAAATAATTATAAACCAGGGCAAGAAACATATAAATTCTAATATTATCCTTACTTAAGGACAATATCGATAAACGAATCCATTAGGGTACTATTGATGGGCTTAACAATGCCTTAAAATTTAAACACTAAAAAATTATAGAGTTTAAAAAGAATTAAATTTTATTAAATCAATTATCTTTGCTCCGAATTTGCAAAACGAATCGGGATATGCATATTAAGAGTAATACAATTGATTTTTTCTCAGCTGCCAATTTTTTTTCAGCTACCCAAGATACAGTAATTACTCAGCCTGTTTCGAATCTAACTGTAAGGCCTGATACAATTTCTATTGAAACCGAACCTCAAAGTGAAGACACAATATCTCTTCATTCTGTTCAGCAAATTGATTTTGCAGCAATTGATTCGATACTCCGAAGAAGCGAAGAACGAGAAAAGCAAATCCAGGAACAAATGCAGCGAGAAGCTGCGCTTCAACGTTGGTATAGTAGAAAAACTGATACAACAGAAATTTTATATAAGCAGTTTGGTATTGCTGGTTTCCCAATTAAGGAAAAGTTAGATAATGACCCGTTCCAACAAAACTTTTTATACAATATAGTGTCTGTTAAGCCTGTGGAAAAACAGGTAAAACAAACTGTTTTTATTGAGAGTCAGGAACAAAGCAATGTTAAATCAAAGAATTATTATACAACAGAAAAAAAAGATATTGAAATTAAACCTAAATATATTTCGGGAAAAATTCAATTCGATTGGATAACAATATTGCTTATAGGTTCTTTTCTATTGCTTGGTTGGGTTCAGTTGTTTAATAAGAAATATTTAGTGTCTTTACTAAAATCAGTTATTAGCTATAAAGAATCGAATACCCTTTATCGCGAGAAAAACTCATTAATGGAAAAAGCGTCCTTCATGGTTAATCTGTTTTTCATAAGCAATCTGTCTGTTTTTGTAATACAATTAAAACATTTTTTTAGCATAAGCCCTGAAGGTCTCGAAGATTATTTGCTTTATTTTATTATGTTCGGGGCATTAACAGGATTATATATTTTCAGAGCGATCTTGACTTCGTTTATTGGTATTGTTTTCTTAAAACAAAAAGTTTTTTCAGAGTTTTTTCATAATATAAATCTTTTCACAAAGAATACGGGATTATTATTATTTCCAATTGTTATTACTTTGCAATTTTTATCCTATGAATATCTTGCATTTATAATTTATACGGGCATTATTTTAATTGCAACATTGTATTTATTACAGATAGTTAGGTCCTTTCAAATAATTATTCGTAAGAATGTTTCTATATTTTATATGATTTTGTATCTTTGTGCTTTCGAATTTGCGCCCTTTTTAATTATTTACAAAATGTTATTATCACTTGCTTAACGTGGTATTTAAAGGTTTTGTATAAAAAATACAAATAAGCATACATGAAAATTAAGAAGATTTTAGTATCGCAACCAGAACCCAAAAATGATAAATCCCCCTATTCGGAGTTGGCAGATAAGAATAGTTTGAAAATAGATTTCAGACCATTTATTCAGGTTGATGGGATTCCAGTAAAAGAGTTTAGGCAGTCTAGAATTGATATTCTTGCTCATACAGGAGTTATTTTTACCTGCAGAACAGCTGTTGATAATTATTTCAGAATAGCAGAGGAACTAAGATTAACAATTCCTGATACAATGAAATATTTTTGTATATCTGAAGCTATAGCCTTCTATTTACAAAAGTATATTATTTATCGCAAGAGAAAGATTTTTTATGGAAGCGGGACTTTTATACATTTAATGGAAACCATTAAGAAACATAAGGATGAAAAATTTCTGGTTCCATTATCTGATACACATAAAGAGGAAATACCAAAAAAACTTGAACAAGCAAAAATCAAATATACGAAAGCTGTAATGTACAGAACCGTAAGTGCAGATTTGTCGGATCTTTCGGATGTAAACTATGATATGCTTGTGTTCTATAGTCCATCAGGAATAAAGTCTTTAATAGAGAATTTTCCTGAATTTAAGCAAAACGACACACAAATAGCTACATTCGGGCCAAAAACTGCAAAGGCTGTTAAAGATGCTGGTTTAAAAGTTAATGTTAAAGCTCCTACAACAGAAGCGCCATCAATGACAATGGCTATTGATCAATTTATAAAACTTAACGGAAAGACTAAAAAATAAAAAAACTGTATATTTTTTAATCTATCAAAACCAGTTAGAATTAAGTATAATAAACATCCGAAGTTTTTAAAACTTCGGATGTTTTGTTTTTTTAAGTAAAAAGATAATAATAATATATTATTTTTGGGTTATGCGAGCAGAAGGGCAGACGTTCAGTAAGGAAGAACGACTTAAAAGTCGAAAACTAATCAATAATTTATTTGATTGTGGTAAAATAATTCATCACCATCCCTTTAAGGTTTTATACCAGGTTACAAAAAACGAAAACAATAATTTCCCCGCCAAAATAGCCATAAGCGTTTCAAAAAAGAATTTTAAACGAGCAGTAGATCGAAATTATATTAAGAGAAAAATAAAAGAAACATATCGCCAAAACAAACAATCATTGTATAAAGAATTAGATAAAATTAATCGTAAGTTATATTTCTTTGTTATATATACTGCTAAACACGATATAGATTATCTTACATTGAATAGTGAAATGAAGCTTCTTATTCAAAAATTAAATGATAAGTTAAATCAATTTTAAACCGATTAAGTCGTTTATTATTAAGAGTTAATAAAAGTTAATAATTCATAGTAATTTGACTAAAGCATAAAATTATCTGTAGTTTTGTACTTATTGGTAAGAAAATTGATGTAAAAAATAAAAAATCATATAATATGCTATCAAAAATAAAAACCAAAAATCCTATTTTTTATGCTATAGTTCTTGTTATTGGAATTGTAACATTTTTAGGATTTAAAGAAGGCGACGATTTTAAAATTGCTAAAAATTTAGACATCTATTATTCCTTATTCCGTGATGTAAACATTTATTATGTTGATGAAACAGACCCGGAAGAAATGATAGAAAACAGTATTAACGCAATGCTTAAAAAACTCGATCCATATACTATTTATATTCCGGAAAAAGACAAGGACGAGTTTACATTTATGACTACCGGTCATTATGGCGGAATAGGAGCTTTAATTAGAAATAACGGAGAATATCCTATTGTTGCTCAACCATATCGTGGTTTTCCAGCAGATAAATCAGGGTTAAAAGCAGGTGATAAGATACTGGAAATTGATGGAAAATCAACCAACAAATATCGTCTTAATGAGGTGAGTGAAAGGCTAAAGGGTGTTCCACAAACAAAAGTTAAATTATTAATTGAACGACCATATTCGAACGAAAAACTTGAAAAAGAACTGATCAGAGAAGAAATACAGATAAAAAGTGTTCCATACTACGGCCTTGCAGATGAGGGCATTGGTTATATAAGAGTTACAAAATTTACACCCAATGTTTCCCGGGAAGTAAAAGATGCTTTAAGAGAGCTTAAAACAGAACACCAAATATCATCGTTAATTCTTGATTTACGAGGAAACCCGGGAGGATTACTTATTGAGGCTCCAAAACTGTGTAATTTATTTGTCAATAAAGGAGAAGAAATAGTAAGTACTAAAGGAAAAATTAAAAAGTGGAACCAAACATTAAAAACTACAGATTTTGCATACGATATAGATATTCCTGTAGTTGTTTTGGTTAGTCGTGGATCAGCATCAGCTTCTGAGATTGTAGCAGGCGCACTTCAGGATCTTGATCGTGCTGTGATTTTAGGAGAAAGAACTTTTGGCAAAGGATTAGTTCAAACAACCATTCCATTAAGTTATAATTCACAGGTAAAAGTCACTACTGCCAAATATTATACTCCAAGTGGAAGATGTGTTCAGGCACTGGATTATACGCACAGAAACGAGGATGGCAGTGTAGGACACGTTCCGGATTCGCTAATTTCTGAATTTACAACAAAAAACGGAAGAAAAGTTTATGATGGAGGCGGAATAATTCCTGATATAAAAGTTGAACCCGAAGAGCTTAGTCAAATGTCTATTAGTTTGATAACTCAAAATGTTGTTTTTGATTTTGCAACCAAATTTGCATACGAAAATCCTGTAATATCAAGTGTTGAAGAATTTAATATTACAGATGAAATCTATAATAATTTTGTACAATTTGCATTGCTGGATAGTTTTAAATACGAAACCCAAAGCGAAAGAGAACTAAACAAGTTGGAAAAGGTTGTTAAAAGTGAGAAATATTATGATAGAGCTAAAGAGGAATTGGAAAAACTCAGGGAAAAACTAATTAATGATAAAGAAACCGATTTAATAAATTTTAAGGCAGAAGTTATCCAGTTTTTACGTAACGAAATTGTTGGTAGATATTACTATGAAGACGGTCAGATAGAAACTAACCTAAAAGATGATATTCAGCTACATAAAGCAATTGAAATATTAAACGATCAAAATCAATACAAATCTATATTATCTGCTGATTTTGAAAACAAAGAACAGCTTGGAATGAAAATGAGCATGCTTAATCCACGTACAACAGAAAAAGACGAAGATAATTCAGAAGATTATTTTTTTGAATCGAGGATGAATTAAAAAAGATAAGATATTTAATTAATAGAATAAACATCCGAAGTTTTTAAAACTTCGGATGTTTTGTTTTTAATGAATTGTTATATTTCCGAGGAACTGCTTCAAGCGGTGCAACGGATTAACTCAAAACTTTGAACTCGGAACTATTTTAATTGCAGACTTTAACAAAAACCCGTTCCACGGCATGTAGCTGTTGCACGGGCTATGCTTTTCGTGGAACCGCTTTAAGCGGTGCAACGGATACATTAACTCAAAACTCAAAATTAATTAATGCGCTTCCAGCCAATTCTCACCAACACCAATATCAACAGTTAAAGGAATACACAATTTAACTGCGTTTTCCATTTTAGTTTTTACTAATTCTTTTATTTCTTTAAGTTCTGGTTTATATACATCAAAAACCAATTCATCGTGTACTTGCAGTATCATTTTTGACTTAAAACTCTTTTGTTGGAATGCGTTAAAAACATCAATCATAGCCAGTTTAATAACATCGGCAGCTGAACCTTGGATAGGAGCATTTATAGCATATCGTTCTGCAACACCGCGAACAATACCATTTCGTGAGTTAATATCATTTAAAAAACTTTTACGACCCATCATGGTTTCCACATACATTTTTTCTCGTGCCATGGCAATACTTTTGTCCATATATTCTTTCACCTTCGGAAAGCCTGTGAAATAGTCATCTATAAGCTGCTTTGCTTCTGTTCGCGGAATATTTAGGTTTTGGGATAGCCCGAAAGCAGAAATGCCATAAATGATGCCAAAATTGGCTGTTTTGGCTATCCTTCTTTGATCGCTGCTTACGTCATTGATATTTTCCACGTGGAAAATTTTCGCTGCAGTAGTCGAATGAATATCTACATTGTTATTAAATGCCTCAATCATGTTGCTATCCTGACTCATATGAGCCATTATGCGTAATTCTATTTGAGAATAATCTGCAGCAAGTAATACATGATTATTATCAGAAGGAATGAAAGCCTTACGTATTTCACGTCCACGTTCTTCGCGAATAGGAATATTTTGCAAATTAGGATTTTTTGAACTTAAACGACCTGTTGAAGCAACGGCTTGTTGATATGAAGTGTGAATTTTTCCTGTTTCAGGACTAATCAGTTTAGGTAGAGCTTCAACGTAAGTCGATAAAAGTTTTTTCAGGGATCTGAATTCTAATATGTCATTGATAATAGGGTGTTTATCTGCAATTTTTGACAAAGTATCTTCGCTGGTTGAGTATTGTTTTGTTTTGGTTTTTTTAGCATTTGGGTACAATTTCATTTTATCAAAAAGAATTTCACCCAGTTGTTTTGGTGATGAAATATTAAAATGAATGCCTGCTTGATCAATAATCTTTTCTTCTATCTTAATTAATTCTACATTAAGTCCTTTTGCAAATTCACTTAAAGCATTAGTATCAAGATTTATTCCATTTTGCTCCATATATGCTAAAACAGGAATTAATGGCATTTCAATGCTTGCAGAAAGATTGTCTAAGTAAGATGTTTCCAATTCTTTTTCAAAAATTTCTTTTAGCTGAAAAGTTAAATCAGCATCCTCACAGGCATAACCAGTGATTTTATCTATTGGAACGTTTTGCATTGATCCTTGTTTTATACCTTTTTTCCCGATTAGTTCTTCAATACTAATTGGTTTATAACCAAGGTACTGTTCCGAAAGGAAATTAAGATTATGACGTAAACCGGGTTGTAATAAATAGTGGGCAATCATGGTATCGAAAATTTCTCCCCGCACTTCAATATCATATTGTTTTAAAATTAAAATATCATATTTAATATTTTGACCAATTTTACGTATGGATTGATTCTTAAATAAATCACTGAACTCATTTAAAATAGCCTTTGCCTCCTCTTTATTTGGTGGAAAAGGAATATAAAAAGCAGTATGACTTTTATGTGAAAATGATAAACCGACAATTTGAGCTATATGCGGATTAAGACCTGTAGTTTCTGTATCAAAGCAAATTTCACTTTGTTCGGAGAGTAATTGAATTAAATTTTTTCTTTTTTCAGAAGAATCTACTAATTGATAATCATGATCGGTATTTGAAATATCTTTAAAATCCGAAGGAGCTTTTTCAATTTCGACATCACCAAACAATGAACCTTGCATTACACTTGTAGTAGGTGTTGGAGTAATAGTTTTGTGGAATAATCGCTGTGCCAGAGTTTTAAATTCAAGCTCTTCAAAAAGTTTTGTTAATTTATTTTCGTCAGGTTCTTCATAAATAAGTTTTTCCGCTTCCAGCTCAACAGGAACATCAAGTTTAATTGTTACCAGTTCTTTCGAAAGGAATACTTGTTCTTTATTATCTGCAAGTTTTTCTTTTTGCTTTCCCTTTAGATCATCGATGTTTTCGTAAAGATTTTCAATACTTCCGTATTGTTCGATTAGTTTTGTAGCTGTTTTTTTGCCAATTCCAGGTGCACCGGGAACATTATCAGAGGCATCGCCCATTAATCCTAAAATATCAATAAATTGTATAGGGTCATCAATTTTAAATTTTCCACATACTTTTTGCTTGTCCACGATTTCCGCATCATTACCTCCACGAGCAGGTTTAAACATGAAAATGTTATCGGAAATTAACTGCATATAATCTTTATCGGGAGTCATCATGTAGGTTTGGAATCCTTCTTTTTCAGCAAGTTTAGCTAATGTTCCTATTGTATCATCAGCTTCATATCGCGCAACCTCAATAACAGGAATATTAAAACCTGTAATGATTTTTTTAATTATTGGGATTGATTTTTTAATATCTTCAGGTGTGGCTTCGCGGTTTGCTTTGTATTCTTTATACATCTCATGTCTGAAAGTTGGATACGGCGGATCAAATACAACAGCGATATGTGTCGGGTTTTCTTTTGCTATTAAATCAATTAAGGTATTTGTAAAACCATAAATGGCTGAAGTATTTTGTCCTTTTGAATTAAATCGGGGATTTTTTATAAAGGCATAATATGAACGGTATATTAAAGCATAAGCATCTAATAAATAAAGATTTTTAGACATATAATAAAGTTTTTATTTAAATAAAGTTTGATGTTTAAATCAAAATGCCAAATTACAACATACAAATCATAATTAATAATCAAAAGTACTATTTCGAAAATTGTTTCTGTTAGTTTACCTTGCTCGTTGGGCTTGTCGAAATATGCGAAGAACAAGGAAGTTCTCAATGAAAGTAAATCTCTCTCAATCCTTCTGTCATTTCGACCGTAGTGGAGAAATCTTATACAAATAGCAGAGAGATATCTCGACTGTACTTCATTTTGCTCGACATGACAAGACAAGTGCTTGCTATTTTAACAACACAGCGTTTTGCTCGACATGACAGGTTTAAAAATAATTGCATAGCAATGATATTATGGCAGCAGGTTTAAGTAAATAATTTTAAAGCAGCGTAGCTGCGATAGTTATCTTTCTAAGGAAGGATAGTAATATTAATTAATAGTCATTGTCTTCAGCGTACCATTCGGCAAATGAAGTTGCTGTTTCGTAAAGCTTTATGTTGTGAAGTTTTAATCCGGCGGGAATCTTTTTTAATAATTTTTGAGCAAAATCTACAACCATGTTTTCACATGTTGGTTGATAATCAACAATATATTGCTTTTTAAACATTTGATTATCTGTACCATTCAGACTGTCAAATGCTTTTTTACTCAATATAATAGAATGATCTAAAGGATGAACAATTTCCTGATTCACAATATTTTTTAAATCTCCAAAATCGATAACCATTCCGTTTTTAGGATTATTTTCATCATCAATTGAATCGCCAATAACTGTTACAAACATCCTGTATGAGTGTCCGTGAATATTTGCACAGGGACCATCGTAGTTCCACAATGCATGAGCTATTTCAAAATTAAACTCTTTGGTTACACGAATCTTTGTCATTTGCTTATTTGTTTAATTCCTAATTGATATACAAAGATATGATACAATTGTTGATTTAAGTTCTAAAAAATAAAAAACCATTCAATATTAAGATTAAATACAGAATGGTTTTCTAAAAAATATTCTAATAAGTACTAACCCATAGTACATTTGCTTACACAGTTTACAATGTTGCTCAAATTAGCATGTTTGAGAAAATAATATGTGTTTTTACCGTCTCGTTTCGAGCTTAATACACCTTTGTCTTTTAAAATTCCTAAATGATGCGATGTTGTTGATTGCTCAATTTTTAATAGCTCGTGAATTTCTGTAACTGTTAATTTTTTCCCATCTTCTAAATAGTTCAGTATTGCAATTCGCATTGGGTGTGCAATTGCCTTTAGCATATTTGCTGCTTCTTCTAACTGCTCTATTGTCAGGTCTTTAATTTGCATTTTCTTAAAAGAATTATGATTAATTAGACAAATGCAAATATATAAATATATTATTTTAAAATAATGATAATAATCATAATTTTGTATATTTAGATATATGTATGAGT
>JAIORB010000099.1 GCA_021108325.1 Bacteroidales bacterium
TAAAATTAGTTAATCTTGAAACAGAGCGTAATATAAATATAACTGAGTATGAAGCCGTTATTATTGGCGGATCAATTCATGTCGGAATGATTAATAAAAAAGTTAAAAGTTTCATCGATAAAAATCTTGATACCTTATCCAAAAAGAAATTAGGTCTTTTCTTATGCTGCATGTACGAAGGAGAAAAAGCACTAGAGCAATTTCAAAATGCCTTCCCTGAAATAATCAGAAATAAAGCGGTAGCACATGGCCTTTTTGGTGGTGAATTCGATTTTGATAAAATGAATTTTCTGGAAAAAGCAATAGTTAAAAAAGTTGCCAATGTAGAACAGAGTGTATCAAATATTAATTATGCCAATATAAAAGCTTTTGCCGAAAAGATATTAAAATAATTCAAAGTTCAAAGTTTTGAGTTTACCAATCAACCATTTTACTAATTTACCAGTGATAGTCACGGGGTAACCTAACAAGAAAAGATGTGCATAACAGCCTTTATATCATTTAGTCACCCCGTGACTTGCAGATTTAAAGTAAATATTAGATTGTTTGTGTTTTCTTATTCTACACCCAATTAATTATGAAATATAATTGCATTATTCTATCTTGCAACTTTAAAATTTTACCATAAAAAATTAAAAAATTCATATTATGAAGCAAAAAATTTCAGCACTTATTTTATCAATTTTTGCAATTCTAATTATTGCAGGTTGTGGAAATCAAACAAAAACCATGGAAACAGAAAATGAAATTCAGAAAAAAGTAAATGAGTTTATTGAGGTAGAATTAACTTCTGATATAAGCCACTTATCTGAAAATCAAAAAGAAATGCTTGGATATTTATTCGACGCTGCTAAATTAATGGAAGATATTTTCTGGAAACAAGCATACGGAAATAAAGAAGAATTATGCAATAGTATTACAGATCCTGTAGTAAAAGAATTTGCAAAAATCAATTTTGGGCCCTGGGAAAGGTTAAATAATAATACTCCTTTCTTTGATAGCATACCAAAACCAGCCGGAGCAAACTTCTACCCAGCTAATATGACTAAGGAAGAATTTGATGCAATTGAATTCGAAGATAAAACAAGCTTATACACCTTAATTCGCAGAGATGATGAAGGTGAATTATATCCAATACCTTATCATGAAGCATTTAAAGAAGAAACAGAAAAGGCTGTTGAATTAATTAAAAAAGCAGCAGAGTTAGCAGAAGATGAAGGATTTAAAAAATATCTGGAATTAAGAGTAAAAGCATTACAAACTGATGATTATTACGAAAGCGATGTTGCCTGGATGGAAATGAAAACAAATGATATTGATTTTGTTGTTGGTCCGATTGAAAATTACGAAGATGCATTATACGGATATAAAGCTGCTCATGAATCTTTCATTTTAATAAAAGACCACGAATGGAGTAAAAAACTGGAAAAATTTGCAGCTTTGCTTCCTCAGTTCCAAAAAGATTTACCGGTACCTGATGAATACAAAAGTGAAACTCCCGGAAGTGATTCAGATTTAGGAGCTTATGATGCTGTTTATTACGCTGGCGATTGTAATGCAGGGAGTAAAACAATTGCGATTAACCTGCCAAACGACGAACAAGTCAGATTAGACAAAGGAAGCCGTAAACTTCAATTGAAAAATTCAATGCGAGCTAAATTCGACAAAATATTAGTTCCAATTTCTGATTTATTAATTGACGAAGAACAAAGAAAACATGTAAAATTTGATGCTTTCTTCGAAAATACAATGTTCCACGAGGTAGGTCATGGTTTAGGAATGGGAAAGACTATTGATGGTAGTCAAACTGTACGCGAAGCCTTGCAAAATTATTACACATCAATTGAAGAAGGCAAAGCTGATATATTAGGGCTTTATGTTGTAACTAAGTTATACGGAATGGGCGAATTATCAAGTGGTGAACTAATGGATAATTTTGTAACATTTATGGCTGGTATTTTCCGTTCGGCACGTTTTGGTATTGCAAGTTCGCATGGAAAAGCTAATATGATGCGTTTTTATTTTTTCCAGGAAAAAGGTGCTTTTACCAGAGATGAAGTTACCGGAACATATAAGGTTGATTTCGAGAAGATGAAAGCAGCCATGGATGAGTTAGCTCAAAAAATCCTAATCATTCAGGGAGATGGAAATTACGAAGAAGCTAAAGCCTGGGTTGAAGCCGATGGTAAAATTAAAGAAATCTTACAAAAAGATTTAGACAGAATTAATGCAGCTGGTATACCAAGAGATATTAGATTTAAGCAGGGAAAAGAAATGCTTGGATTAAACTAAAACAATATTTTATATATAAGAAGGTTCAATAATCATTTATTGAACCTTTTTTTCTAATCGTAATAAATGAAGCACCATAGTACTAAATATTATTTTCTTTTTTATTTAATACTAATTCCATTTGGATTATTAAGCCAGGTAAATAGAACTGGTAATCACGTAAATGATACCATTGGATGGAATAATCCTGACTCATTTCACAATGATAGTCTACTTATAAATAATCAAATAAAATATGATCAATTTTACGATTCGTTAATAACTAAAGCTTCAAAAAACAAATTAACAAAAGCTGCTCTCGATCTTCTATTAATAAACCAACCTACATCAGGTAAATTTATGGGTATTGAAGATTTAAGAAATGAAGAATATTACAGATTATATTCTGGTAAAAAAATCAGAAATATAGAAATTGTAAAACTTGACGTATTTGGGCCTGCTTTAAAAGATACAACCACAACAGCTACCAGTTGGATAAACAAATTTGGAAATAATACACATATTAAAACTCGTGAATTTATTATTAGAAATAACCTTCTCTTCAACTCAGGAGATACTATCAATCCAATTTTATTAGTTGACAATGAGAGGTTAATTCGACAGTTGGATTATATAAAAGATGCATCAATTCAAATTGCAGAAATCCCCGAATCACCTGATTATGTTGATATACTTATAATAACAAAAGATGTTTATTCAGCAGGTTTTTATGTTGATTTGTTTAGTTTAGAATCCGGTGTAATAGAATTATATGAAAATAATCTTGCCGGATTAGGTCATAAATTGCAGGGTAGCCTTTATTTAAATACTAATGAAATACCGCCAACAGGATTTGAATTTAATTACAATATAAATAATATAGGAGGTTCATTCGTAAAATCAAGAATTCAATATTTAAAAGCATTTGAAACAGAAAAGTTTGGAATTACATTAAACCGAACCTTCTTTTCATATAACACTAAATGGGCAGGAGGACTTAGGCTTTATCAAACATCTTCGCTAAATAACATAAAAAAGATAGATACAACATTATTAGATGTAAGATTAAATTATGCTACTCAGGATATATGGTTTGGTCGTTCATTTTTATTAAAAACAAACAATTTGCAATACCAAAACAGAACAAGACTTATAATTGGAGCAAGGTATATAAATAATACATTTTATAAGGGTCCTGAGGTAAGTGAAAGATACAACTTCCAATATCACGACAATCAAATGGTACTGGGAAGTATTGCATTTTCACGACAAAAATATTACAAATCAAATTTAGTATATGGTTTTGGTAAAACCGAAGATATTCCTATTGGATGTTTAGTTCAATTTAATATGGGATTTGAAAAAGATGAATTTTATAAAAGACCATATTGGGGCTTAAGACTATCACGAGGTATTTATTATCCCAAAATAGGTTACTTAAATTTTCATGGAGAATTCGGTGGTTTATATTATGATGATCAACTCGAACAAGGTGTTATTACTTTTACCGGACAAGCTATTAGCAACTTACACTATTTTAATCGATTAAAATTACGTGAATTTATAAGCGTAAACTATACAAGAGGGATTAATCGTTTTAGTGATGAAAAAGTGTATTTAACTACTGAAGATATTTGGGGCTTATCAAGCGATTATTTATTTGGAATTCAGAAAGTCTCATTTCATTCCGAACTTATTGCATTTTCAAATTTATTCATATATAACTTTAGGTTTTTGTTTTTCGGGTTTGGCGATATTGGATTAATCGGCCCTGAAAACAGATCAATCTTTAGTAATAAATTATATTCCGGAATTGGATTAGGAATAAAGGTAAGAAACGAAAATTTAGTTTTTAAAACCATCCAGATAAAATTTGCTTATTACCCCACTGTTCCTAATGATTCAGAACATTTTTATTGGCTAATTTCAGGAGAGAACTACCAGAAACCAATAAATTTTGAACCTACTGCTCCTTATATCATAGAATACAATCAATATTAATTTATAATGTTTCTTAGTGAACAAAGCAACCACTTGCTTGGTTACTTTTCTAATGTAACAAATAATTAATTTAAAAACCATTTAAATTTTTATTTATGTCTGTATTAGTAGGAAAAAAAGCACCTTTGTTTAAAACGAGTGCTGTTATTAAAGGAAATCAAATAGTTGAAGATTTTTCGTTAGAACAATATTTGGGCAAAAAATATGTATTATTTTATTTTTATCCGGCCGATTTTACTTTTGTGTGCCCGACCGAAATTCTTGCATTTCAAGAAAGATTGCAGGAATTTGAAGAAAGAAATGTTGCAGTTATTGGTTGTTCTGTTGATTCAGCTTTTTCGCATTGGAAATGGTTACAAACAGAACTAAAAGACGGAGGTATAAAAGGCGTGAAATATCCGCTTGTTGCCGATCTTTCAAAAACTATATCGGAAAACTATGATGTACTGGCCGGTCATTACGACTATTCTGAAACAGGAGAAAGTATTTTTCATGGAACTCCGCAAGCATATAGAGGATTATTCCTAATCGACAAGAACGGTATTGTTCGTCATCAAGTTGTAAACGACATGCCATTAGGAAGAAGTACCGATGAAGCTTTGCGAATAATTGATGCATTGCAATATTATGAAGAAAACGGAGAAGTTTGTCCTGCAAACTGGAAAAAGGGCGACAAAGCAATAAAGCCAACTCAAGAAGGAATAGCAGATTATTTAAGTAAATAATTAAATAATAGAATTCTTATAAAAGCATCTCAGTGAAGAGATGCTTTTATTTATGAAAAGAGCTATCAATCCAATTTAAAGCTTCATTAAAAGCTTCTTTATTAACAATATGTCCTCCTTCAAAAAGCAATAACTCTACATCATAATTTAGTTTTGATAGTTTTTTTCTTGCCTCATTCGATTTTTTATAACTTATTGCAGAATCATTTGTGCCATGAGCTATAAATATTTTAAGATCTTTTCCATTTATTAAATCCTCATTTGAAATAAACCAAGGATATATTTCCGGATCTGGCAATCTCCCCCCAAAAGCAATTACAGCATCTATTTTATCTGAGTTTTTTATTCCTGTTGCATAAGCATACGCTGCTCCCTGAGAAAAACCCAATAAATAATTTCTATCAATTTTGTACTTTCTATTCATTTGATCCACAACATTAATAATATACCTCATTACCGCAGGATCACTTTTCTCCCATAATTCTTTTTGTCCCCGAAAATCCCACGAATATTGATATTTTCTATTCCCAACATCATCTTTTAAATAAGGAGCCTCAGGTACAACATAAATAAAATCGCCTGATTCTATGTAACTATTTATAATACAAAAATCTTCGGCATTCCCGCCAAAACCATGTAACCCAATTAACAATGAATAGCTTTTATTTGGGTTATAGTTTTTAGGAACAATAACTCTACATTTTATCAGAACATTTGCATCCACATAAACAGTTTCTCCCAAATCTTTACCATAACTCAATACTTCATATAGAGTATTCTTAAAACCTGTATTATTTGCCAATACTTTAAAACATTCTTCATCCTTAATTTTAGAAAAATTATTGTATCCGGCATTAATTGCCATTATTAAAAAATTGCTTGCATACTCAGAATTCTTCATCATTGCGTAACAATATGCTAATTGATAAAGAGAGTTGGCATCATCAATATTATGCTCAATAATATTCAAATAATACTTTGCTGCTTTTTCAAAATCATTTTTAAGAAATAATATATACGCCTGCAATTCCAGGTTTTCAATGTTAATTGAATTTAACCGATCAAAATCAACCTCTAAAATCGAAGAACTTATAACTTGCTCTGGAGTAACAGAATCTTGTTTATCCTGTGATATAGCAGAAATACTAAAACATAAATAAACTAAAATTAAGAGAATAATTCTTAGGTGTTTCATGACAATTAATATTGGTATAAAATATAGATTAACTATTTAAATAACACCCTTCATATTTCAATTAAATAATTTCCTTTACCTATTTTTGTATTATGAGAAAAGAATTCGTAACAGAAGTTAATAACATTGATTCATTTAAAAAGAAAGTTTTAATATATGGCAGTAAATTCAAGAGATTTGCTTTTCTTGATAGTAATAGTTTTAATCAAAACAATTCTGAACACACATATTATGAATATGATTATCTTGCAGGGATAGGTTCTATAAAAGAAATTATTAGTAATGATTCAGCAGGTTTTAAAGATCTCATCAAATTAAAAGCTGAAACCAAAGACTGGCTTTTTGGATTTCTCACCTACGATTTAAAAAACAAACTTGAAAATTTAGAATCAAAAAATATTGACGAGTTAAACTTCCCGGCTATCCACTTTTTTTCACCTGAAATAGTTATTTTATCAAAAGATTCGACAGTTTTATTTTTGTATTATGAGAATCAGTACTCAGAAAAAGAGATATACAGCATTATTCAAAAAATTGAATCTGTCGACTTAACAGATATAGATCACAAAACACCTTCAGTGCAATTAAAACAGAGGCTTAATAAAGACGAATATATTGAAACCGTACAAAAACTTAAAAATCATATTCAACGTGGCGATATTTACGAAATTAACTTTTGTCAGGAATTCTATGGTAAAACAGCCATTGATCCTGTCAATACATATGTGAGATTAAAGAATATATCTCCTACTCCATTTTCGTGTTATTACAAATTGGAAAACAATTATTTATTATCGGCAAGTCCGGAAAGATTCATAAAAAAGATGAAAAATAAGATTATTTCGCAACCCATAAAGGGAACTATCAAAAGAGGGTTGAATGAAAAGGAAGATTCTTATTTAAAAAAAAAACTTTTTAATGACCCTAAAGAAAAAGCCGAGAATATAATGATTGTAGATTTAGTTAGAAATGATTTGTCACGCACAGCAAAAAAAGGCTCTGTTAAAGTTGAAGAACTATACGGAATATATAGTTTTAGTCAGGTGCATCAAATGATATCAACTGTTGTTGCAGAAGTTGAAAATGATACTGATATTATAGAAATAATAAAAAATGCATTCCCAATGGGTTCCATGACCGGTGCACCAAAGATTCGGGCTATGCAATTAATAGAACAATATGAAAGATCTAAGCGAGGTTTATATTCCGGCTCAGTTGGTTTTATCACTCCGGATAATGATTTCGATTTTAATGTAGTAATACGAAGTATTTTATACAATGAAACAAAAAATTACGTATCTTTTACCGTCGGTGGCGCAATAACAAGTCTTGCTGATCCTGAAAAGGAATATGAAGAATGTATGGTTAAGGCAGAAGCAATGATGAAAGTACTTATTTAATTTTTATGCAATCAGATTTTCAAATATTTATTGATTCCAACAAGCTGTGTAATAATACAGACCGAATACTACTGGGAATAAGTGGAGGTATCGACTCTATTTGCATGTTTCACCTTTTCAGACAATTGGAGTTTCCAATCGGTATTGCTCACTGTAATTTCCAATTACGGGGTGATGAATCGGAGCAAGATGAAATATTTGTCAGAAACCTTGCTAATGAATGTGATATTCCGTTCTTCGCAACACGTTTCGAAACAAAAGAAATTGCTGAAGACAAAGGAATATCAATACAAATGGCTGCAAGAGATTTACGATATGACTGGTTCGAAGAGACTAGAAACAAATATGACTATAATTATATTGCAATAGCTCATAACAAAGATGATGTTATTGAGACATTTCTAATTAATCTTACACGGGGTTCTGGCATAAAAGGCTTTACAGGAATCAAGTCGAAATCAGGAAAAATTATAAGACCATTGCTTTTCGCTTCAAGAAATGTAATAGTGGAATATTTAAACAAAAACAATTTTGAATATCGAGAAGATTCATCAAATAGCACAGTAAAATATAGCAGGAATCTAATCAGACATGAGATAATCCCATTGTTTGAAAAAATTAATCCCAATTTTAGAGAAACAATTATTGAAAATATTTCAAGATTAAAAGATACAGAAACAATCTATATTGATAATATTCAAAAAACACGGGAATCAATTGTTAGAGAAGAAAATCAAAAAATATTATTGAATCTTGAAAAATTAAAACAACTATACCCTCTTTCAAATTTTCTATATGAAATTTTAAAACCATTTGGATTTTCCGGTTCTCAGGTAACTGATATTATTGAATCGCTCGATGGAATATCAGGAAAACAGTTTCTTTCATCAACTTATAGATTAATTAAAGACAGAACCGATCTGATTATTGAGGAAATATCTTCAATCAATGAAAAATATTATTATATAGATATTGATACAGAGAGACTCGAGTCTCCTGTTAAATTAAATTTTTCAAAATTTGAGTTAAACAAAGATTTTGAAATTATTAAAGACAGTCAAATTGGCTTGTTTGATTTAGATAAAATAGAATTTCCGATAGTACTAAGAAAGTGGAAAAAAGGTGATTATTTTATGCCTCTAGGAATGAAAAACTTAAAAAAAGTTAGTGATTTTTTCATCGACAGCAAACTTTCATTATCAGACAAGGAAAATGCATGGATTTTGGAAAGTGAAAATAAAATTATTTGGATTTTAGGCTATCGAATAGACGAAAGGTTTAAAGTAACAGATATCACCAAAAATATTCTTAAGGTTACCTCTATAAATTGAATTACTCAGAGTTCAATAATATCAATACATTTTTAATTTTATTTAAATTGTTAAAAAAATAAAGACCTAAAATTTCGAAATAAATATTACTTTTTATAATTTTAAAAATCTATCCGTTAAAATTGTTTTTGAAATATTTCGTTTTACAGTAAACCTTTTGAGAAAAAGAACGCTTGATTTAATGTAATGAGATAAAAATGGAAGAAGAGCAGAGTTTTAATCAGACTAAATTTTTAGATTTACTACCAGAAATAGTATTCGAGCTTGATAAAGATCTAAATATTAAATTTCTAAATCAAGCATGTGAGAAAATTCTGGGTTATAGTAAAAGCGTATTAATTAATAATAAAGTTTCATTAAAAGATTTTGTAGTCCCTGTCGACATAGAAAAAGTTAAAAATGACATCAATAAAAATTTTAAAGGCACTCATATTTCAGGAAATAGTTATAGAATTTTTAACAAAGCTAAAGAAGAGCTAATCTTAGAAATATATAATAATCATATTAAGAAAAATGGTAAAGTTGTTGGATTAAGATGTATTGCCATTGATATTACCGAAAAAGAAAAAAATTATAAAAAGTTAACCTCACAAGAAAATCATTACAGGCAAATTTTTCAAAATTCGCCTATCCCTTATCAATCACTCGACGATAAAGGAATAATCCTAGATGTTAATCCTGCCTGGCTCGAATTAATTGGTTATTCAAAAGAAGAAATCATTGGGAAGAATTTTACAAGCCTTTTATCAGCAGAGAATCAAAACAAATTCAAAAAAGTATTTAATATTTTCAAGCAAAAAGGCGAGGTCAGTGATATTCAGTTTGATTTATTTAAAAAAGACGGTTCTGTTATCTATACAAATTATCACGGCAAAGTTGAATATTCAGACAGTAAACAATTCTACAGGACACATTGTGTATTCAATGATATTACACTGCAGCAAAAAGCAGAACAAACACTTATAAAATCTGAACAAAGATTACGAGAACTGAATACAACAAAAGATAAGTTTTTTTCTATCATTGCTCACGATTTAAAAAATCCTTTTAACGATTTAATGGGATTTACTCAGTTGTTAGCCCTTAATATAGAAAAATACGACAAATCAAAAATTGAACAATTTGTTAAGATTATACACCAAAGCTCAAAACTTGCATATAACTTACTCGAGAATTTATTAGATTGGTCAAGATCTCAAACTGGCATTCTAAAATTCAATCCTGAAAAAATACCTATCAATAAATTAGTTGATGAAAATATTGATTTATTGGAATCTACTGCCCGAAACAAAAGCATTCAAATATATTCAGAATTTGATAAAGAGCTATTTGCATTCGCAGATAAAAACATGGTTAGAACCATTATTCGAAACTTAATTTCAAATGCCATTAAATATACAAAACAAGGCGGTCATATAAATATAAAAAGCTATAACGATAATAAAATTTGTGAAATAAGTGTATCGGATTCCGGAATAGGCATAAGTGAAGAAAATATCGCTAAAATTTTCAAAATAGATGAAAGTTTTTCTACTATTGGTACTGAAAGAGAAAAAGGTACCGGACTAGGATTAATACTTTGCAAAGAGTTTGTTGAGAAAAACGGTGGTAAATTATGGGTTAAAAGCGAACCGAATAAAGGAAGTACATTTTTCTTTACACTCCCTTTGCCCGAGTCTGAATTTTAATTTATCCTTTCCTCTAATAAAATAAAAACAGATAATTTAAGGCAGCCTCTAATACTTTATACTCATTTTAAATAAGTAGGTTTTTTCAACACAAGAATCTAAAAAATCATTATTAAAGATTGATTTTCAAAACTTTAATATCAATATTAATGTCGTTAAAAATCGGCCATCAGCAAAGCCTTATTATAGTTGAATAATTTTATTATGTTTGTGAACTAACCTTAAAAATAACCTAAATTATGCCTAGTTTCGTTATTAGTGAAAAATGTGATGGATGTAAGGGTCAAGATAAAACTGCCTGCCAGTATATTTGTCCAAATGATTTAATGGTTTTAGACAAAGAAAAAAACAAAGCATATAATCGTGCTGTGGATATGTGTTGGGAATGCTATAGTTGTGTAAAAATTTGTCCTACACAAGCAATTGAAATTCGCGGATATGCCGATTTTATGCCATTAGGTGCAGTGGTTCAGCCATTACGTAGCACTGACTCAATAATGTGGTCGGTAAAATTCCGAAATAAAAAAATCAAACGATTTAAATTTCCTATAAGAACAACACCTGAAGGAAGCATTGATCCAAAATCTGATATGGAAACCGGAACCGATGATTTAAAAAATCCTTTGCTTAGGACTGAACCAGAATCGTTAGGAACTGATCTTTTTGAAAAATAAAATTCCAAAATACAAATCCCAAATATCAAATAATATTCAATGACCAATTCATCAAATAACAAACCTGTGTATGATCTTGAAGAAAGAACTTATCTTTTTGCAAAAAATGTTAGGCAGGAAATGAAAAAAGTAAAAAAGTATTTCTTTAATGAAGATGACATCAGACAATTAATAAGATCATCAGGGTCAGTTGGTGCTAATTATATTGAAGCAAACGAATCATTTAGCAAAAAAGATTTTGTACATAGAATTAAGATTTGCCGAAAAGAAGCAAAGGAAAGTGCATATTGGCTTAGATTAATTAATGATTCTACTTATGAAAATAATAATGAAAATTTAAAAATATTATATCAAGAAGCAGTTGAACTCAAAAAAATATTTTCATCTATTATCGAAAAATCAAAATAGAATTTTGGATTTTGATATTTTAGAATTGAGTATTATTTGATATTTGTAATTTGTGTATTGTTATTTAAAATTAAAATCATGATAACCGAAAATTTCGAAACCGTAATTATAGAAACTGATTTATTAATACTTGGTGGTGGAATGGCTGCTTGCGGAGCTGCTTTTGAAGCAGCGCACTGGGCAAAACAACATAATAAGAAAGTAACTGTTGTTGATAAAGCATCGATGGAACGTAGCGGTGCTGTTGCAATGGGGCTTTCTGCAATAAATCTTTATCTAGGTTTAAAAAATGGCAAAAATACTATCGAAGATTATGTGAACTACGTTAAAAATGATTTAATGGGAATTACCCGCGATGATTTGGTTGCAAATATTGCCCGCCATGTTGATTCATCAGTTCACCTTTTCGAAAAGTGGGGTTTACCAATTTGGAAAGATGAAAAAGGAAACTACGTAAATGAAGGCCGTTGGCAAATAATGATTCATGGTGAATCATATAAAAATATTGTTTCCGAAGCTGCGAAAAATGCACTAAAAGAATTGGGCGATAATGGTGAATATTACGAAAGAATATTTATTACCGAACCTATAATAGATGGAGATCGTTGTGTTGGTGCAGCAGGTTTTAGTGTTCGCGAAAATAAATTTTACATATTTAAAGCAAATGCTGTGCTGGATGTAATGGGTGGTGCAGTGCATATTTTCCGTCCTCGTTCAGTTGGCGAAGGTTTAGGAAGATCTTGGTACCCTCCGTTTAATTCCGGAGCAAGTACTTATTTTACACTTAAAGCAGGTGCCGAAATGACCTGTCAGGAAGTACGTTTTGTTCCTGTTCGTTTCAAAGATTCATATGGCCCTGTTGGTGCATGGTTTTTATTATTCAAAGCGAAAGCTACCAATGCCAAAGGTGAAGATTATATGGAGACCCGTGCTGCTGAACTTGAAAACTGGGCTCCGTACGGAACATCAAAACCAACACCTACTAATCTTAGAAATTACCTAATGCTTCAGGAACTGGAAGCAGGAAATGGTCCGATTTACATGAAAACAGATGAAGCAATTAAAGAATTAATGGCTGATATCACTGATGAAAAAGAAGCTAAAAGAAAAATGAAAGAGTTGGAATCAGAAGCCTGGGAAGACTTTTTAGATATGACTGTTAGCCAAGCTTTAAACTGGGCTTCACATAATATTTCGCCGGAAGAAACACCATCGGAAATTTCTGCTTGCGAACCTTATTTTATTAGTTCACATTCAGGAGCATCAGGGGCCTGGGTTAGTGGTCCAAAAGATTTGTCACCATCAGATGATTATCACTGGGGATATGATAATATGACAACCATAAAAGGTTTATTTGCTGCGGGTGATGCTTCAGGAGCTTCATCTCATAAATTCTCATCCGGTTCGTTTACCGAAGGCCGGATTGCTGCTAAAGCTGCTTTAGCATTTATTGTTGATAATTCTGATTCAGCAAATATTGATGATGAAAAAATCAAAGAATTAAAAGAAAGAATTTTACAACCACTTGCAACTTTTGAAAAACATAAAGATTACGCTAATGATGAAGATGTAAATCCAAATTTCATCAAGCCAAAAATGTTTATGTTCCGCTTACAAAAAATTATGGATGAATATGCCGGTGGTGCATCAGTCCATTTTAAAACATCAAAAGCGTTGCTTGAAAAAGGCCTTGAGTTTTTAAAATTCATGAAAGAAGATTCTGAAAAACTTGCAGCTAAAGATACAAATGAATTAATGCGTTGCTGGGAAAATGTTCATCGTTTATGGCAAGCAGAATCGCATATCAGAACCATGTTATTCCGTGAAGAAACTAGGTGGCCTGGATATTATTTCCGAACCGATCATCCTACAATGAAAGAAGAATGGAAAGCTTTTGCTAACTGTAAATGGAATCCGGAAACAAGTGAATGGGAAATGATAAAAAGAGAAATAAAAGAACTTACATAAATATACAATTTGTTACTGGTTACTTGTCGCTGGTAAATTACAAGTAACTAGTATCGAGTAACTAGAAACAAGATTTTGAATGTATAAAAACCAAAAACCTGTTCTTATTATTGGTGGTGGCATGAGCGGTGTAACAACTGCTGTTGAAATTACTGAAGTTGGAAAAGAAGTTATTCTTATCGAAAAAAATCCTTATTTGGGTGGAAATGTTGTTAAGTTTAATAGTTATTTTCCAAAACTTTGCCCGCCAACTTGTGGACTGGAAATTAACTTTCGTAGGATAAAACAAAATTCCAGGATCAAATATTATACCTCAACTGAAGTACAGAAAATATCAGGAAAAAAAGGTGACTTTAAAGTAAAACTAAAATCCGCACCACAGTATGTGAAAAATAATTGTACAGCATGTGGAAAATGCTTTGATGTTTGCCCCGAAGAAAGACCTGATGAGTTCAACTATGGATTTACCAAAACAAAAGCAATTTATTTACCACACGAAATGGCTTTTCCTTATAAGTTCAGTATTGATGATGAATATTGCAAAAAAGAATCCTGTAATAAGTGTGTAGAAATTTGTGAGTATAATGCCATAGATTTATCTGCAAAAGAAGAAGTTTTTAATTTAGAAGTTAGCTCTGTAGTTATTGCTACAGGATGGAAAAATTACGATGCATCAAAAATTGATAACTTAAACTATTCAACATCAAAAAATATAATTACAAATGTTGAATTTGAGAGGTTTATAGCATCTAATGGCCCCGGACAAAATAAATTGTTAAGAGTATCTGATAATTCTGAGCCAAAAAGGATTGCATTTGTTCAATGTGCTGGTTCACGTGATGAAAATCATTTACCTTACTGTTCAGCAGTTTGTTGCTCAGCATCATTAAAACATGCCTTAACCATTCAGCAATTATATCCAAACAGTGAGGTAAAGATTTTTTATATCGATTTGCGTGTTGCCGGTCGTAATGAAGATTTTCTGGTTAAAGTACAAGACAACAAGAGCATTGAATTAGTTAAAGGCAAGGTTGGTAAAATCACTGAAACAGAAGCGAATAACTTAATTCTGGAAGCAGAAGATATTCTTTCAGGTAAAAAAATGAAGTACGAGGCAAACATGGTTGTTCTTGCCACGGGAATTGTACCATCAGGAATAAACCTGAACTTAAACAAAGACCAGAACAATTTTATATCTGATTTACAATCTGAAGGAATTTTTCCTGTTGCCTGCAGCCGAAAGCCAATGGATGTTTCATCATCAGTAAAAGATGCAACAGCTGCAGCATTAAAAGCAATACAAAATAATTGACTATTGATTAATGGCTATTTACAATTTTTGAAACTTGAAACTTGAAATTTGAAACTTAATTGTGACTTGTCATTTGTATTTTGTGATTTTAATTAAATAAAAATGAATAAAAAGATAGGCGTTTATATATGTTCCGGTTGCGAAATAGGCAAAAGTATAGATATTGAAAAGCTTAGTCAGGTAGCTTCGGAAAACAATGTTACAATTTGCAAAAATCATTCTTCGCTATGTTCAGTTGAAGGATTTGATTTAATTAACAATGATATTGAAAATGAAAATCTGGATAGAATTGTTATAGCCGCCTGCTCACCCAGAACAAAAACTGAGATTTTTAATTTTCCTGAAAATATAATTCTTGAAAGAACAAACTTAAGAGAACAAGTTGCATGGTGTTATGAACCTGATGAAGAAGATACACAAATGGCAGCAGAAGATTATCTTCGCATGTCAATCACAAAAGTTAATAATATTGAAGTTCCGAAACCTTTTATAGCCGAAAATATAAGTTCTGAAATTTTAGTTGTAGGTGGCGGAATTACCGGTATAACTTCGGCTATTGAAGGAGCAAAAGCAGGCTACACAATTCATTTAATCGAAAAAGAAGAAAAATTGGGTGGCTGGTTAAATAAATTACACAAACAAATTCCATACAGAGCACCATATGATACCTTAATAAATCCTGAAATCAAGGACAGAATTAAAGAACTTGGACAATACGATAATATTAAGATATATACATCAACCACAATAAATAGAATTGACGGACAGCCCGGTCAATTCGAAGTTTGTCTCCAAAATGGAAAAGAAGAAAAGATTACGGTAGGTTCAATTGTCACATCAATGGGTTGGAATCCTTACGATGCAAGTAAATTATCTCATCTGGGGTATGGTAAATCTAATGTTTTAAGCAATGTTGAATTTGAAGAATTAGTTAAAAATAATCCTGATAAAGCTTTACCGAAAAACATTTTATTCATTCAATGTGCAGGGTCAAGGGATAAAGATCATCTGCCCTATTGTTCTAATTTTTGTTGTGGAACAAGTCTTAAGCAAGCAAAATATATTCGTGATTTAAGTCCTGAATCGAATGTATTTATAGTATATAAGGATATTCGTACTTTAGGTTTGTACGAAGAATTTTATAAGGAAGTACAAAAGGACGATCAAATCTTTTTCACAAAAGGCGAGATTGAAGAAATAACTGAGGGCAATAACAATTTAAAAGTTAATGTAAAAGACACTTTATTAGGTGAAAATATTTCGCTTTCGGTTGATATGATTGTATTGGCAACCGGAATGGTGCCGGCAGGAACTGAGGATTTGAATTTGAATTACAGATTAGGAAAAGGCTTACCAGAATTAAAATACAATTTTTCCGATTCGCATTTTATTTGTTTCCCTTACGAAACAAGACGAACCGGAATATATGCAGCAGGTAGTTTACGAGCCCCAATGGATATTGCATCAAGTAAAGAAGATGCAACCGGAGCAATGTTAAAGGCAATTCAGACCATTGAGGCAACAAAACGTGGCGAGGCTGTTCATCCACGATCAGGCGATAAATCTTATCCGGAATTATACTTAGATCGTTGTACTGACTGTAAACGATGTACCGAAGAATGTCCGTTTGGAGCTTATGACGAAAATGAAAAAGGAACTCCGTTGCCAAACCCAAATCGTTGTCGACGTTGTGGAATTTGTGTGGGTTCTTGCCCTGAGAGAGTAATTAGCTTTGCTGATTATTCAATTAACAGTGTATCGGCAATGATTAAATCGGTTGAAATACCCGATGAATTTGAAGAAAAACCAAGAATCCTTGTGTTTGTTTGTGAAAATGATGCTTATCCGGCAATGGATATGGCAGGACAAAAAGGGTTAAAATATAGTCCTTACATAAGAGTTATTCCTGTCAGATGTATCGGATCAGTGAATAAAGTTTGGATATCAGATGCTCTGTCGCAGGGATTTGACGGGATATTGCAAATTGGCTGTAAACCTGGCGATGATTACCAGTGTCACTTTATTCACGGAAGCGAATTAACCGAAACTCGTGGTGAAAATATTCAGGAAACATTGGAAACCATGATGCTGGAACCTGAAAGAATAAAAACAGAATTTGTTGAAATCACAGATTATTATAAAATTCCTGATATTATTAATAATTATGTTGAAGAAATTGAACTGATTGGGCCAAATCCGTTTAAAGATATGTGAAATTAGTTTCGAGTTCAGAGTTTCGAGTTTAAAGTTATCAATTAAAAAAACTTGGAACTTGATCTGAAGAATTTGAAATTTGAAACTTGAAATTTGAAACGATGATAGAAATTAGTCCCGATATAGGATTTAAAAAAGAACTTAAAAGAATAAGTAAGTCTTCGTTGAATGAATGTATGCAGTGTGGTAATTGCTCTGTTGTTTGTTCACTTGCTCCTGATGACAAGCCTTTTCCGCGGAAAGAAATGATTTGGGCAGGTTGGGGAATGAAAGATAAATTGATCGGGAACACAGATATCTGGTTATGTCACCAATGTGGCGATTGCAGTACACATTGCCCACGCGGCATTAAACCTGCTGATGTATTTTCGGCTATTCGGGAAATTAGTTACCAACATTATGCTAAACCTAAATTTCTAGGTAAAATATTAAATAATCCTAAATGGCTTCCTGTGGCTATTTTAATTCCTGTGATTATAATTTCTTTAATTTTGTTTATGGCAGGAACATTACAAATTCCTGAAGGACCTGTAAATTACTCCAAATTCTTTCCCCATGCATGGCTTAACGGCTCTTTTGCTTTTTTATGGTTTTTAACGATAGGACTTGGACTAATAGGCTTAAGAAATTTCAGGGACGATATGAAAAAGCAAAATCCGGATGTAAAACCAAAAGGAAGTTTTTTAAAGAACCTATATTCAATTCGAAAAGAAATCATTTTACACACAAATTTTAGTTCTTGTTCTGCACAAAAGACCAGAAGAATTGCGCACTTCTTAGTATTCTATGGATTTATTTTATTGCTTTTTGTTACAGCTTTTGCAATTTATGCAGTAATTACACATAATTATCCTTTAGGATTAACAAATCCATTTAAGATTTTGGGTAATGTAGCGGCCATAATGCTTTTTGTCGGACTAGGAATTATGATAACAAACAGAATTTTCAATAAAAAAGATTTCGGAAACAGTACTTATACTGACTGGTTATTTTTAATTTCACTTTTCTTACTAACCATTTCAGGTGTTATTGTCGAAGCAGCAAGATTTTTAAACTGGCAATTGGCATACCATCTATATTTTTTCCACTTGATTTGTGTATGGTTTATTATTATTTATTTGCCTTATACAAAGTTTGGGCATCTTTTATACAGGGTAGTTGCAATGGTATATGCGGCATCTATTGAAAGAAGACTAAAATAGATATTCTTATATTGAATAGCTATTTGAAAAACAGTATATTTTTTATTTAGGCAAAACAGTAAAGAAATCATTTATAAGAGTTTCTTTAAATTTTAGTTGATGCCAATCAATAATTTCCCAGACAAATTTATCTTTATCAAATATTATATTCCCATTACCTTTTTCATACTCATAAGTCCATTCCGATTTGGTATTATAATTAAAATCTTCATACGAAGTTGATTGTAGCCTACCTTCCAAATCGTAGCTGAATTCAAATAGTTCATATAATGTAGAATCAATATTTTGATCATCAATATAGTAATTCTCAATTTTGACTACCTTAGATTCTGCATAAGTAAAATGATAATGATAAATTTCATCATCAGACCATTGATCGTCAGCAAAATCAATCCTTTCAATAAAAGTAACATCATTATCTTTGTATGTATATGAGTTTTCTACTGCAAATTCCTCGGGAGCCCCTTCATTCCAATTAAAATATAGTTTATATTCTTTTAATAGATCATTATTATAACTATAGTTTCCCTCCATATATGAACGCCATATATCATGTAAATAATCATAAGTAAGAAATGATTCTAATAAATTTCCATTATAACTGTAATTGATCTTTTCAACGGGTTCTAGTTGATCGGTATAATCTTCTTCAAGCATCCAGAATAATAATTTATCGTTTTCAAATTCACAAGTTTGCTTTGATTTAAGTTCTTTGTTAATATTATAATAAGATCGATAAATAGTATTTACATCATACCCAAATTTGTAATAACTTGTGTCTGAATCTAAATTTTCCTTTATGGTTATTGTAGCAACCTTCTCGTTTTCATAACTGATATCAGCTAAATATTGTATTAAGTTAGAATAAGCCCCCCTTTCATATGATATTTTTGATATCCGGTATGAAGATATGTCTTCATCAATAGATCCATCATCTTTTTCACACGAAGAAAAAGATAAAACTAGAAACGTTCCTATTAAAAGGGGATTAAATAATAATTTTCGCATATTTTAAAATTTAATTTCAAGGCGCAATTTTAATCATTCTATTTCTTTAAACCAAAAATACTTGTTTTCAAATAAAAAACAGCTCGGAATTGTTCCGAACTGTTTCTATATTCATCACTATAAACATTTAATCATCTAAATCATCACATTCAATATATTTAGTTTTTATTCTTCTTAAATTTCGCTGAATCATTTCTCCAAACTCCAACATATCTGTATCATCTGATTCATAAAACCAATTCATTTTAATTTTTTTCACATTATTATTAGTATCAATAGCTTTAATAAGTTCAATTATTCTTTTTGATGATGAAGTATTAACATAATCCAGCATAATATCTATTTGAACTTGATCAGCAGAAAGTTCATCTACCCAATTAAATAACGGGTTATAAAACTTACGCGGATCTTCGGGTAATGATTTTCCTTTAATACTCAATTGTCCTGACCTTTTGAAGTCAATTTGAGGAGTTGAAGGCGTACTAAGTATTTTTAAATTATCCATACCAGCTTATAAATGTTTTAATCATATTACAAGTTAGCTATATTCATTTAATTATAAAATCATTTATCTCCT
>JAIORB010000079.1 GCA_021108325.1 Bacteroidales bacterium
CTTATTTCCATAAAATATTCAATACTTGAAATTTCTCCGAGGCTTAGAGATTTTTTAAGTAACTCAATATTATTTATGGTCATTAAGGTTGATTTGGAAATCCACAAGTGAATTTCTATTCGTTTGCAGATTAAAAAAGACATATTGTATAACGCATTCTTCAACACAAAAATTTAATAATAAAGCATATGTTACAATCATCTATTTTTGTAAATATTCTCACTTTTCTTTTTATTAAAAAATTAGTATTTTAGAACTGTTCAAAAACTAAACTTATGAGTTCTTTACTGATTTTTGTTTTAATAATGATATTGGGTGTTGTTCCAGCATCTGTTTTGGTATACTGGATAAAATCCCGCGGAACGATTATATACAAAACTGCATTTGCAATTATTGTAACGAATCTTATTGTAGCAATTGCCTCTTTTATAGTCGGATTGTATGGATTTAAATATTTATGGCTGTATATACCTGTAGCTTACTTGGTTATTTTAACAGGGAGCCTGGTTATTAAAAAATTTGTTCAAAGACCTATTAAAGGTTCGATTGAAGCCCTGGAGAAAATATCAAAAGGAGATTTAGAAGTTGAAATTAATGAGAAAATTAAAAAAAGTAATGATGAAACCGGCCAGATGAATATTGTTTTGGATGAAATGATTAAAAACCTTAGAGATACTGCTGAATTTGCCAGGCAAGTCGGAGAAGGAAACCTTGATCATGAAATAGAACTTTTAGGTGATTCGGACCATTTAAGAATAGCTCTTTTGGAAATGAAACAGAAACTTCAGGAATCAGCTAAAATTCAGGAAGAAAAAAGAATTGAAGAAGAAAAAAGGTCATGGGCTAATGAAGGTTTAGCAAAATTAAATGAAATCTTAAGAAAACAGGATGATGTAGCAGAATTATCTTACCAGATATTAAGTTACATTATTAATTATATGAATGCCAATCAAGGTGGAATATTTATTAGAAATAATGAAGATCAGAATAATATTATCCTGGAATTACAATCGTTTTACGCTTACAACAGGAGAAAATACATCAAAAAAGTATTTGAATTAGGAGAGGGATTAGTTGGAAATTGTGCACTTGAAAAACAAACAATGCATTTAACAGAAATTCCGGATAGTTATATTCAGATTACCAGTGGATTAGGAGGTTCAGAGCCACATAGTTTATTACTTATTCCTATGAAAATGGAAGAAGAAGTATTAGGTGTTATAGAGATTGCTTCGTTTAATGAATTTGAAAAATATCAGATTGAATTTCTTGAACAGGCATCATTAAGTATCGCAAGTTCGCTTAATATGGCAGAAACAAACAGGCGTACTTCTGAACTTCTGGAAAAAACACAACAACAAGCCGAAGAAATGTCAGCCCAGGAAGAAGAAATGCGGCAAAATATGGAAGAACTTCAGGCTACTCAGGAAGAATCATCGCGTCGAGCTGAAGAATTTGAACAGGAATTTATTGAACTTCAAGATACTAACGATGAACTTGTCAGGAAAGTGGAAAAACTGGAATCCAAATTGAAAAAGAAATAACAGGAACATACGAAAATTTACATCACAAAATGAAAGTTAGAATTATTCTATTATCTCTTCTAATAATTATCCTATTATTTACGAAATTATCGAATGCGCAAGAGGACTTAAATTATTTTGAAGTAAGCGAAAATCTTTATGCAATCGAGAATACACATGGAGGGAATATTGCATTTTTAGTAACCAGAAAGGGAGTTGTTGTTATTGATGCCGGAGCTACTCCAAACAATGGGAAAGAAATTGTTTCGGTAATAAAATCCGTAACTAAAAAACCAATAAAATATTTAATATTAACTCATTCACACGGCGATCATATTAATGGAGTTGCCGGTTTCCCAAATGATATAAAAATAATTGCGCATCAAAATTTGGCAAAAAACAATGCTTCTTTTAATACTGAAAAACTAGATAATTATATAACCAATGTACTTCCGGGTTATTTAGTAAATCTAAAATTACAGATGGGTTCTATTGAAAATAAAGAAAGTGAAGAATATATTGCACTTGAACAAGATTATAATACAAATCAGGAATATTACGAAGATATTAAAAACATAAAATTCAGAGAACCTGATATTACATTTGAAGATTATTACAGATTCAAAATTGCTGATGAAAGAATTATGTTGGAATTTCCCGGTCCCGGGCACACAAATGATAATATAGTAGTAAAATTCTCAAATCATAATGTTATACATACCGGTGATTTAGTATTTAATGAATGCTTCCCTTATTTAATAGTTGATCATGGTGTAGATGTTTACAACTGGATAAAAATTTTAGATGATTTATATGAGGAAAACATTACAACAGTAATTCCGGGACATGGTGAAGTTGGACGTAAAATAATATTAAAAGATCAATCTGATTACTTTAAAAACCTCTCTTATCAGATTGAAGCACTGAAAAATGCCGGATATAATTTAGAAGATATCAAAAAAAGAATTGACATTAAGGATTTTGATCTGGAAGGAAATGAAAATCAATTTCCGGTAAATATTGAAGTTATATACACAGAGCTTGCAAACAAAGGTGTTGAATGGTGGGAATTTTAATTAAGAGTAAAGAGATTTTAGTATCAAGTATCAAGATAAAAAAACGGTCAACCTTATTTAGGCATTGACATCTTGATACTAAATACTTGATACTAAATACTTATTTTGATTATTACAACAAATTACCAATTTTCAAACCAAAGTATATTGTTCTGGGTAATGATGGTCCGTACAAATAACCGGGATCGCGATCAATGCCCAGATCAAGATCGTTCTGATATGAATTAAACATATTTTTTATACCTACAAATAATTGTAAACTGGCACCATTTAATCTATACTGGTAACTCAACTTTGCTCCCAAATCCATAAACGAATCTGATTCTCTTAATTCTCCTGCATCAGGATCAGCTATTGTAGGTCCATGATAAGGAACTAACATGCTTCCTGTATAGTTTCCTGTTGCCGAAAAACAAAAATGTTTGGTAAAATCCCAATCAATAGCTGCATACCCATATTGATTTGGTGTTCTATAAAAAGATTTTTCATTAAAATCTTCCTGAGGATCTGCATATTCGCTATTTTGAATTGTATATCCACCGGTAAAAGTAAAATTACCGGTAGGAACCAAATTTAATTCTAAATTTACTCCTTTAACTATGGCTCCATTCTCTGCATTTATTCGTGTGTAAATTATAACTCCGTCTTCTGTTGGATGTCGTACCGGAGTATTAGCAAAAGCATCGTTTAATTTGGTGTAAAAACCTTCAATTAAAAAACCTGTATTTACTTTTCCAATTAATTTATTAAAATCAAGCGAAGCCATGTAACTATGACTGGTTTCTTGTTTTAAACCAGGATCATTTTCATGAATTACTTGTCTCGAACCTGAAGTTTCAATATGCAAATCTTCATCAAAAATTTGTGGTGCACGATACCCCTGTGAGTAACTAGCACGTGCCTGTAAGTATTTTTGTATATCATATTTAACTGTTACCCTGGGGCTAAATACATCTCCTGATTTGTGACTATCATTTACTTTATTCTTTATATCATAATGATCAAAACGAGCACCAACCGATACATTAAGCTTATTAAAACTTCTTTCATATTGAGCAAACACACTATAAATATTAGAAACCTGATCGGCAACAAGCATATTTTCAGTATGAGGAATAATTAATGTATCATTAATAATTTCTGCATTATCGTAATCCGGATGGCCTAATTTTTTATCATTCAAAGTTTCACCCCTGAATTCAATTCCTGCAATTAATCCTGAATTAATAAATTTAGCATTGTATTGTGCTCCCAGATTATATGTAAATCCTTCAGTTTTGCCATAATCTTGTAATGACTGCACTGCGCCATAATAAGAATCCCTGTCGACATTTTGTCCTGAAACAAATACCGACAATTTATCTTCATCTCTAAAAAACTGATCGAATGAAATTGCTCCGGTTGTAATTTTATGATCTATTGCCTCGGCAATATTAGCCTCATGTACCGGCAAATCAAATTTATCTCCTCCACGTCTTTCTTCGTTTATAGTAAAAAAATCAACAGCTATTTTATTTCTATATCCTAAACGATGAAATAATCTGGTTCCTACTGTTGTATTATTAATCTTCGATACTTCTGAAAAATCATCTCCATTAGCATCAAAAGGATCACGGTTTCTATGAAAACCATATAAGGCCATCCCTGTTTTACTATCTGACGAAACAATAGATGTATTAAAATTCATACTATAATCCAATGCAGGATTACCGGCATCTTCTAATCCAACTCCTGTATATCCTGATGTTGCTGATGCCTCGTATGAATTGTTTACAGGATCTTTTAAAATTAAATTAATAGTTCCGGCAATTGCATTACTACCATATAAGGCTGAACCTCCACCTCTAATTACTTCTATTCTTTCTATCATTGATGATGGAATTAATTCTAATCCATAAACACCAGCCAAACCACTAAAAATTGGACGGCTGTTTATCAAAATCTGGGAATATGGCCCTTCCATACCATTCATACGCACCTGATTAAAACCGCAATTCTGGCAATTATTTTCCATTCTTAAGCCCGGACAAAAATTTAATCCATCGCTTATATTTATGGTTTGAGCTACGTCAAATAGTTTTGGAGTAATAGTATTTACAATTACCGAAGCATCTTTTCTGTGTTTATCATTTCGATCAGCTGTTACTACAACCTGTTCCAATCCTAAAACATCCGGCTCTAAAGTAAATTTAAGTTCTATTGTTTTATCTTCAGTTAATTCGACTTCTTTTTCCTCATATTTATAACCAATAGCTGATGCCCTAACGGTAAATTTACCTATTGGCATATTAATCATGGTGAAATGGCCTGTTTCGTCAGTGGCAGAACCAATAGTAGTATTCTTTAATATGATAGTTGCGAAAGGGATATGTTCACCATCGTTTGAAACAACATGTCCTACAATATTTGCATCAGTACGCTGAGCAAAAGAGCTAACCGAAATTAAAATAAATAATATTAGTTGTGATAAATATATATTGATTGTTTTCATTGCTTTCTTATTATTAAACCATTATTTATATAATAGTTTTTTGTTACTAACTTTGTTTTTTAATCTTATCAGAAATATTAATTTATACCTGATTAAGATTTTATTCTGTATCAAGATTTCTTTCTGATGAAAAAAATTTCTATCAATTTCCGGATTCATAATCTAATTATGAATCATTTCATTATTGAAACAGAAACAATTAGGCTAAAAAAGAAATAGAAGGAGGTCCCCTGTTGGTATATGAGGAATGAATTTTTGAATTAGAATATAAACATAGATTAACTAAAACCTCTGTTTCTAAATCTGGATTATAATCCAGATTTATTGAGTTTTGCGAAAAAGTATAATAATCAATTGAACTGATTACCTGTAAATCAATCTTATTATGCTCATGCTGTGAGGAAGGATTATCTTTTTCGGCATGTTTATTAAACGGGTGAGCATGAACAATTAATTTTCCACAAGCTGTTCTATGTGTATGAAGAAAGAAAGTAGAATTAAATACAATTCCTCCTATTAATATAAAAAACAGGAATGCTATTATTCTTCTTTTAGTATTTAATTTTCTTTCACTCATTCTGGGACAAATGTATAATAAATAATTTAATCCTGAAATACCATGTTTTAGGTATTTATTATCTCTTTATTATCAATTTGTAATCTAAGACTTAATTAAAATCAAATCGTTTAATTACTATTTAACATTATGTGTTACAGAATATAAAATAATATCTATTTTCCCACTGCAAAGACAGAAAGACGCAAAGAAAAATTATAATAAAACCTTCGCAACTTGGCGCCCCCGCCTGCCAAAGAGAATGTTCGACGGGCAGGTTAGCGGTGAAAATATTTAAAAACAATTAAAAAGGGTTGACATCCCGTCCCGATAGTTATGTTATCGGGATCGGGACCAACCCTTTAAAATTTATGTGATTTAATCTATTGTAAATCTTTTACAGTTTCAATTACTTCAGGAAGATCCATTCCAATTTTTTGTAAGTGCTCTATTGTAGGAACACCATTATTATTCCAACCTCTACGCTTGTAAACAGCATCAAGAAGTTTTTCGTATTGACCTTCACGATATTCTCTTGTTATAGCTACTTTTTCTTCAGAAGATTTCCCCTCAGGATTAACCCCGATAATTTCTTTCATTTGTTTATCGTAGCGTTCTGCTCTTGAATCATATTCTTCAATAGTAACAGGACCCGCTGCTCTATATGGTTGTTTGTCGAATTCTCTAACACCATAACCTCTACGAATATTGAAGATACGCTGGAAATTGTAAACACGTTCCGAATCTTCAATCATTCTGAATTTATCGAATTCTTTTCCTGTAACAGCCTTGTAAATAGTTACATAATTATCAACATGCTCAGGAACTTTTGCAGGCTCGTCAGTTTCTGCATTATTTGCAGGCTCTACATCGTTCCATGGTAATTTACATAAACCAACTAAACCAAACCATGTACGGAACATTGGAAAATAATGCAAAGCTTCTGCTTTGTCTTCAAAAGTAGGAATTTGGTTATTTACCATATCCATAAATATTAACCATGCTTCGTCGTGCTGTGGCCCTTTATTAGTCATAGCAAAACCACCTTGTTGAGCTAATGATTCTTTTGAAACATACTCAGAATACTCTAAGTTTTTATTTACCATTCCAATATCATCAAGGAAAGCTCTATTGGCACCATACTTCTCAACAAAAACATCTTTCATTTTAGAAATACCTAAACCGGCTATTTTACCAAAACCTTCACCACGTGCTAATTGATGTATTAACTCAAGAGCTGCTTCTTTAGCACCAAAGTTAAGTTCTAAGCCTCCGGTAATTTCTTTGTTAATAATACCGTTTTCGTAACATTCCATAATGAAAGCAACAAGTGTTCCCCATGTAATAGTACAAATACCATAAGTATCACAATAAAAGTTTGCTTCAATAATATAATCAGGATCAAAAATACCACCATTTGAACCTAAACCACCAGCGTTTTCGTATTCCGGGCCATCAACAATAACTTCTTGTCCTTTATAAGGTCCTGTTTGTAATTTAAAGTTCTGAACACCTTTAGCACAACTCATAGAACAACCAATCCAGCATCCATCAGGAGTACCTTGTGAGAATCGAGATTTCCAAACTTCAGAATGAATTTTATCAATATCTTTATGACTACCATACTTGTAATTATTAACAGGTAATAAGTCATAATCATTCATAATCTCAACAAGGTGAGCTGTTCCTTTAGTTCTCATTTCGCATTGTTCTTCGTCGAGGTCTTTCATCTCTTTATTAAATCTTTTACCTCTTTCACGAATAGCGTCAATATCAACAACATTATTGGCATTTCCTTTAACACCAGAAACTTTTGCAACTACAGCTTTAATTTTTTTATCTCTAAAAACAGAGCCAATACCACCTCTACCAGCTTGTTTTAAACGAATTTCTTTCTTTTTAGTATCGTAGAAACTTATATTAAGCATTCCAATTAATGAATTTTCAGCAGCTTTACCTGAAGAAACTACACTAATATTTTTCTTATCTTTTTCATCATCAGCATACATCTCAGTAAGTTGTTCTGCTAACATATGACTATCAACATTCTCTTCGGGAGCTTCGAAAATTTCAATTTTCCCGTTAACACCATCGATAAAGATGATTACATCATTTTCGGCTTTCCCTTGTAATTCAAGAGCATCAAAACCCGAAAATTTTAAAAATGGCCCGAAATAACCACCAACATTACTATCCATAACAAAATCGGTAGGAGAAATAGAAACAATAAGTGATTTCCCGGCTCCGGAATATTGTGTAATACCACTTACAGGTCCCGGAGTAATAATCACTTCATTTTCAGGATCATTCCATTTTGTATCATGTTTTGTAGCGTCCCATAACATTTTTAGACCATAACCTTTTCCTCCAATAAATTTCTCTTTCATTAAAGGTGTAACAGCTTTTTCTTCAATTACATTATCAGACAAGTTAATATACAGAGTTTTATCTGTAGTACCTCTGTCTAATGGAGTAATATCATATTTATACTCCTTAAGCAATTTATGCTTCTTTTTCATTTCGTTAATATCCATATCTATTTCTATTTTAAAATATATTTCTAAGTTTAGCTTTTCAAAAGTATAAAATTATAGTAAGTTGTAAAAGTATAAAATGACTTATATCAATATGTTATATTCTGCATATCGGGTTCGGGATCTCAATAGTTTCAAAGTGTAATGAATATAAGTGTTTTAACATTTTTAATTTCATAAATAAAATGAAATAATAAATTGTAAATTTGTTTAGTATAATTTTTTAAAAATATAGAAAATCTAAAAAAAACGAATAACGAATATCGATTAACGAATACAGATTTTAGATTTGACTTAATTACACATTAGTATGCTTAAAAAATCTAAAATCGTTAATCAGTGTTCTATGTTCAAATATAAAATATCATGCAAGAACCTTTAGAATACTTTTTCGAAAAATATGGTATTGACATACAGAATATAAAACATATTATTTGTGGAGAAAAATATGTGGCAGTTGTTTTGAAGAATGGCAATCTTGGAGTTTGTGCCACACTCGGGAATTATGTTAATATTGATATCAGAGATTTAAGATTTCCTGATTTAAAAAACATTCAGCACAGGATTGTTTTGAATGCTTATTTTAATGCTGCCTATAACTATAATAACCATTATGATACAACTATAGATGTTTTTGACAAAATAGATTTTAAAAAATATCAAAAAATTGTAATGGTTGGTTTTTTTCAATCATTAGTTAAAAAATTCGAAAATGAAAAAATAGATTTGAAAATATTTGACAAAGCTGTTAAGGATGATAAATTAACTGATATGTCGGAGCAATTAGCTGAAATAGCTAAGACCGATGCATTAATTCTCTCATCAACATCTGTTTTTAATAATACGTTTTTAGATTTAGTTAATTCAACTAATGATAATTGTGATATTTATACACTGGGCCCATCAACCATTCTTAATAGCGAAATGTTTCAGTATCGTAACATTAAGTTACTTTTTGGTTCTGTTTTTGAACCCAACGATGTAAATACATTGAAAATTATTCAGCAAGGTGGCGGCACAAAACAGTTTTTGCCATTTATGAATAAAGTATTTTTAAAACCGGAATAAAAAATTGAATAATGACTTTCGAAGAGATAAAATCAAAACTTAAAATTTATACCGTTGGAATAGCCGGTGCTGGTGGATTAGGATCTAATTGTACAGTAGCATTAGCCAGAGTTGGTATTGGCAAACTAATCATTTCTGATTTTGATATTGTTAGTGAATCAAACCTAAATCGACAATACTTTTTTAGAGATCAGATAGGACAAAAGAAAGTAATAGCTTTAAAAGAAAATATTAAAAGGATAAATCCTGAAGTTGAAATTATTACAAATGATATTAAACTAAACGAAAAAAATATTATTGAAATTTATAAAAATTGCGATGTTATTGTTGAAGCTTTCGATTTAGCTGAGATGAAAAAAATGCTTATTGAAACTTGTTTGTCAGAATTACCTGAGAAACCAGTTATTATTGGCTCAGGAATGGCCGGCTGGGGAAACAGCAACGATATAAAATTTAGGAAAAATGAAAATTTATATATTTGTGGCGATGAAAAATCAGAAATTGCCGTTGACAATCCGCCATTAGCACCCAGAGTAGGAATAGTAGCAAATATGCAGGCAAATACTGTTTTAGAAATTTTGTTAGGTACTAAATAATGAAAATCACATTAAATAACAGACCTGAGTCTTTTGATAAAGATAAAATAAGCATTTCCGAATTGCTTAAAATAAAGAACTACACTTTTAAAATGCTGGTTATTAGAGTCAATAGCAAATTGGTTAAAAAAGATGCTTACGATATTGTTGAAATCAAAGAGGGAGATGATGTTGCTGTACTTCATTTAGTAAGTGGAGGATAAACTCAATTTCAGGTTTAAAGTTTCTAGTTCCAAGTTGAATCTGAAATTTGAAATATTAAACTTGAAATTTAAAAACTTGTTAATACTTTAATCAACATTTTTTTGACTTGCAGCATATTTTCAATTATTATTGCAAAAAACGGAGATAAATGAGTACTGCCTTAAAAATATGGAAGAAAATACTCCCTTTTGCTAAGAATAAATTTATTCTTACAATACTCATTTTTATTATCTGGATTTTATTTTTCGACCGCAATAACCTTATTGACAGGGCAAAAGAATTAAGACATCTACGTCAGTTAGAAAATGACAAGAAATATTATATCGAGCGAATTGATAAAGACTCTAAGCGTTTAGAACAATTAAAAACAAACAATAAAAATCTTGAGAAATTTGCCCGCGAACAGTATCTCATGAAGAAAGAAAATGAAGATATTTTTGTTATTGTTGAAGAAGATTAGAACTGTCTTTCCAGCTTTCTGAATGTCTCTAAATAATTTTTATATGTTTTCTCATTAGTATCCTTAACTACCAACAATACCATAAGTTTTTCTGTTTCATTTAATAAAGGCTGTTTTTTATAGTATTCTTCATGTGCAAAATTTAGAAATTTCAATACACGAAAAGCATTGAACCAATCAAAGAAACGTTTTGTAAATGTTTTAATATTTGAACTATTCTCATTTATTTCCTGAATTGCTTTGTCAATATCATTTTTATTTAAAAATTCAGTTATACAGCCCGGTAATTTATCCAAGAGGATTTTTAGCTCTTCTGATGAAATTTTAAATAAATCATTAACAACTTCAAAAAACCTTTTTAACTCAATAAATGAATCAAGATTATAAGTTAAAAAATCTTCTTCCCCGGATTCAATAATCGATTTAACCATGGGTCCGGTTCCAAATGGAACTCTGTCTGAAAGTCTTGAAGATGGATAAACACAGATTGTATTTAACTCGAAAATATTACCTAAAGGAAATACCTTATGTAAAAAGTAGAAGTCTTCACCTGCCTGTTTTCGGTTCATTCCACCTTGCTTTACATAAGTTTTAGCATTTACGGCAAAACAAGAACCTACCGTATAATGTGAGTATGGAAATCCTGTATAATTCAGTGCTTGTTTATAGTAACGCAAATAAAGTTCATAGATAGTTATTGCATCATAAACTTCATTTTTGAATTCTTGTCCTTCTATTGGATGTTCAAAATATGTAGTTACAACATTCGTTTTTGGAAACCGGTTAAAATGTTTTTCGAGTTCAATAAAATAATTTGAACTTAATTTTGCATCTGCATCAATCGAAATAATTACACCTTTAATTTGGTCAAGTGAATTAAATCTAAAAATTGCCTGATCCATACCAATCTTTCTAGCCAATCCGGCTCCAGCAAATTTCTTAGGAAGATTTTGTTCATTTAAAACAAAAAAACGAAGTAAAGAATCTTCGTGGCTTTTAATCCAATCCTTTACTTCGTTGTATGTTTTCTTATTTTGATCTAAAATCTTTTTGTCCGAATCCTCAGAAGAATTAATTACTATTATTACTTCAATTGAAAATTTAGGTCTTTTGCTAATCCATATCGAATTAAGAGTTGCTAATATCTCAAACTCATAATAACATGGAATAACGACAATATATTTAAGATTTCTTGATGGATTATTATCAATTTCTACCTGAAATTCTCTTTGTCTTTCAAAGTAAAAATCAGCAAATCCCATTTTACGATGCTTTTATTCTTTTGTCTTTCCGTACTTTTCGTTCAAGCCTATAAGTACGTCACTTGTAATATTCAGGCTTTTATCAGTGTATAATAATTGTCCACCGAATGTATTACTAAATATATATTTGTAATTATATTCCGTATTATACTCTTCAAGATAATTCATAACTTCGTTAAGCACCTGACGATACATTACCTGCTCTTCTTCAGATAATTGCATAGCTAAATTATCTCTCATAGCATATAATTGCTGTTCTTTTTGCGCAAGTTCCTGTTGTAACATTTGAGCTTTCGCCCTGGTAATTAATCCTTTAGTAACCTTATCCTGAAAATCACGAACTTCTTTCTCAAAAGTTCTTGACTGAATTTGCAATTCAGCTTCTGATTCGTTTCTCTTTTGTGTTAATTCATCCATCTTATCAACAAATAAATCATAATTTCTTACCAATGTATCAATATTAACATATGCAATAGCATAATCTCTATCAATTTCCTGCACTGCACCTTCCTCACTTACTTCAGATTTTGTTGTTTTATTTTCATAAAAATGTAAAAAATAGATTCCTGCAACAGCAAGAATTAAAACAACATTTAACCAAAGAGATAATTTTTTCATAGTTATTTAATTTAATTTTTACTCAATATTTTAACAAAGCAAATATAATCGAATATAACACACAGTAAAAAGTTTTTTTGTTTTTTTAACTATAATTAATAGATAATAAAGTCACTTATGAAAATTTTAACAGATTAAGTAATTAGCCGTAACACGGCTTGCAGATTTAATAATTTTCAACTATCGAGTAAAAAGCATTTCTCTGTATTTAGGAAATGGCCAAATTTCATCATCAACAATCAGCTCAAGCTTATCAACGTGATATCTTATTGTCTCGAAATATGGAACAACAAGTTTTGAATATTCAGGAGCTTTATCACGAATATTCTCTATCGTATTTGCTTTCTTCCTTGCTTCAATCATTTCATCTACAGCTTCTTTAACAATTGCAATGCGTTCCGAAATTTCACTAATTGTATTTAATTGTGGTTTTGCCATTTTTTCATAAACATCATTAGGATAAAGTTCTTTTAATCCACGTACATTATTAATAAGTACATTTTGATATTTAATTAATGTCGGTATAACATGATTCCTAATTAAATCACCCAACACCCTTGCTTCAATCTGAATCTTCTTGGTGTAGATTTCCAATCTTATATCGTAGCGGGCTTCTAATTCACGATCAGTTAATACCTGCGACTTTTTAAAAACATCTTTAGTGTGTTTGGATATAAACGCTTTCAATGCTTCGGGAACATCAGCTATATTTGACAATCCACGTTTAGCTGCTTCTTTTATCCAATCTTCACCATAACCATTCCCCTCAAATCTTATTTTTTTCGATGCAATGATATATTTTTTTAAAATCTGAAAAATTGCTTCATCCTTTTTAATATCTTTTTCGATTAAAGCATCTACTTCCTTTTTAAACTGAGCAAGTTGATTTGCAACAACTGTATTTAAAGTAATCATTGGTGAAGCTACGTTAGCAGATGAACCAACAGCACGGAATTCAAAACGGTTACCCGTAAATGCAAATGGCGAAGTTCTGTTACGATCAGTATTATCCAACAAAATTTCCGGTATTTTACCAATATCTAGTTTTAATTCTGTTTTTTCATCAGGCGTCATTTTTTTATTAGTAACTCTTTTCTCTAACTGATCTAACATATTACTAAGCTGCGAACCTATAAATACCGACATAATTGCAGGTGGGGCTTCGTGGGCTCCCAGTCGATGTTCATTTCCTGCAATTGCAACACTGGCACGTAAAATGTCTGAATAATCATGAACAGCTTTAACTGTATTTATTAAGAATGCTAAAAATTGCGTATTACTTTTTGGAGTTTTACCGGGCGATAACAAGTTTTTGCCATTATTAGTCAACATAGACCAGTTATTATGTTTACCCGATCCATTAACTCCCTTAAAAGGTTTTTCATGAAAAAGAACTCTGAAATTATGACGACGAGCAACTTTATCCATTAAAGTCATTAAAATCTGGTTATGATCGACAGCCAAATTTGCTTCTTCAAATATAGGCGCACATTCAAACTGGTTTGGAGCAACTTCGTTATGTCGTGTCTTAACAGGAATGCCTAACTTATATGCTTCTATTTCAAAATCGACCATATAGTTTTTTACACGATCCGAAATTGAACCAAAATAATGATCGCTTAACTGCTGATCTTTTGCCGATGAATGACCTATCAATGTTCTTCCCGTTAAATAAAGATCAGGACGTGCATTAAACAGAGCGCTGTCAATTAAAAAATATTCTTGTTCCCAACCTAAAGTAACATTTACTTTTTCCACATCTTTATCAAAATACTGACAAACATCAACAGCTGCTTTATCCAAAAAGTTTAGTGACTTAATTAATGGCGTTTTATAATCAAGTGCTTCACCTGTATATGCAACAAAAATTGTTGGAATACAAAGCGTATTTCCATACACAAATGCCGGTGATGAAGGATCCCATGCTGTATATCCACGAGCCTCGAAAGTATTACGAATACCGCCGCTTGGAAAACTTGAAGCATCGGGTTCTTGCTGAACCAGCATTTCACCCTGAAAATTTTCAATTACACCACCACCTTCAGCCGGTTCGAAAAAGGCATCGTGCTTTTCGGCTGTTGATCCATTTAAAGGATGAAACCAATGTGTATAATGTGTAGCTCCACGATCAACTGCCCATGCTTTCATTCCTATAGCTACCTGGTTAGCAATCTTTCGGTCGATGCGTATTCCCTGATTTATTGATTCAACAACATTTTTATATGCTTCATGAGATAAGTACTCTTGCATTTTATACTTATCAAAAACATTTTCTCCAAAATATTCGGAAGTTTTCACCGATGGAAGTTTAACATCAACAGGTTTCCTGTTTAGCACTTCTTCAATTGCTTTAAATCTGATAGTAGCCATGCTTAATTTTGAATTATGAATAAAAAATTCTATTTATCAGCTCAAAAGTATATTATTTTTTCTCATACCCCTAATTTTTTATACCATATTTTGATTATTTATATCTTTTCAAAATTACACCCCTGCAATTTTAGTATCTCGTTGAAATATTTTAACATTTTTTTTGAATCCAATCTAAAAACTAAAATAATTGCACTCCTGTCTGCCGACAGGCAGGTTAGGTGCTTAGCGGATTTACTAACAAGCTAATAATAAGATTACTAATTTTGAAGTATATTATAAAATTAGCCACTTAGCACCTTTTTAAACTAATCTCATTTTTTAATAATATATCCACAAAAAAAGTCCGACTATCGGGAGCCGGACTTTAATTTTAAAACAGAAATTATTTTATTTCATTATCTCTGCATAATATTTATAGAAATAAGGAATCGTATTAATACCATTATAAAATTGTTCCAATGGATAATTCTCGTTTGGTGAGTGAATTGCATCAGACTCTAAACCAAATCCCATCAAAACAGACTTAATTCCTAAAATCTTTTCAAACTCTGAAATAATCGGAATACTACCACCACTACGAACAGGAACCGGTTTTCTTTTGTAAATTTCTTCGTAAGCTTTTTCAGCTGCTTCGTAAGCCGGTAAATCAATCGGGCAAACATAAGCCTGACCACCATGCAGGGGCTTAACATTTACTTTTACATAATCGGGACCGATTTTTTCAAAATGCTCTTTAAACAATTTTGAAATTTCTTCGTTATTTTGATTCGGAACTAAACGAGTAGAAATTTTCGCGTAAGCTTTTGACGGAAGAACCGTTTTAGCTCCCTCGCCGGTATATCCACCCCAAATACCGCAAACATCAAATGATGGACGAATACCTGTACGCTCATTTGTTGAGTATCCTTTTTCTCCCCACAATTCTTTTACATTGATTGCTTTTTTGTATTCTTCCTTATCAAATGGAGCTTCAGCCATTTTAGCTCTTTCAGCATCAGAAACTTCCAAAACATCATCGTAGAAACCCGGAATAGTAATATGACCATTTTCGTCAACCATTTCAGCTATCATTTTTGCCAACACATTAATTGGATTAGCAACTGCACCACCAAATATACCCGAGTGAAGATCCCTTTCTGGGCCAGTCACTTCAACTTCCCAGTAAGACAATCCACGTAAACCTGTAGTAATTGAAGGAATATCAGGTGCTATCATTCCAGTATCAGAAACTAAAATAATATCAGCCATAACAAGATCTTTGTTTTGTGCACACCATTTTGAAAGGCTTGGTGAACCAATTTCTTCTTCACCTTCGATCATGAACTTAACATTACAAGGCAAAGAATCGGTTTTAACCATTGCTTCGAAAGCCTTAATATGCATATACCCTTGTCCTTTATCATCATCGGCACCACGAGCCCAAATTTTACCATCTTTAACAACCGGCTCAAAAGGTTTGGTTTCCCATAAATCGATAGGATCAACAGGCATTACGTCGTAGTGAGCATATACCAACACTGTTGGTTTTGCAGGATCGATTAATTTCTCAGCAAAAACAACCGGATTACCATCAGATGGCATTACTTCTGCCTTATCACAACCTGCAGCTAATAAAGCCGCTTTTAAAGCTTCAGCGGTTTTTACCATATCCGGCTTGTGATCTTGTATTGAACTTATTGAAGGAATTCTGATCAACTCGAATAATTCCTCAAGAAATCGATCCTTATTCGCTTCAATGTACTGTTTTACTTTTTCCATTTTATTTTGATTTTACAATTAATAATTTCTTTTAGGAAGGGCTAAATTAATACTTTTCAAACTTATTCACAATCTTCTGATTGTTCTGAATACTCAATTTCTTTTTTATATGCTTCCACAGTCTCCAATAATTCATCATACCATTCATTTCCATATTTACGCACTAAAGCATCTTTTAAAAACTCGTAAGCTTTCACTTTCTTCTTAGACCCATATTTTCGGGCAGGATCGCAAACATTCCAGAAATGATAATTCAAGGCATCCATATCATCACCAAGTTTTTTAATTCTTATTGGATATAGGTGACAGGAAATTGGTTTACGAAAAGGTATTTTATTTTTAATAAAGGCTTTCTCAATTCCACATTTTGCTATACCGTGTTCAAATATTGTATAAACACACTCTTTACCATTAAGTAATGGAGTTACTAATTCTCCATCTTTTTTATCAATTACGGTATACCCAACTTTTTCAATCTCCTTTATCGATTCTTCTCTGAGGTATTTTTTAAACTTTGGATAATATTGTTCAATCGATTTATCTTCTCCATCTTCCAATGGAGCACCAGCCTCACCTTCGACACAACAATGTCCTTTACAACTATCCAGATTACAAAGAAAGTTTTCTTCGAGCAATTCTGTTCCAACTATACAGTTACCCACCTGCATCATATAATTCATTCGTGTAAACATTAGTTAAAGTTATGTATCTCAGCTAGTTAAAAATCTAAATTTAAAATGCATCTTTCTATTACCATGGAACATTTATGTTTATTTATGTCTTCGTTGTGCCTGCGCACCGAAGTGCTTCGGCACTCAGATGTGAACGTTAGTGCATGAATGTTTCATCTATCTAATTCTTATTTGATTGCTAAAATTTTTCCGGTCATTTCTTCAGAAGTATCTATTCCCATTAATGACAATATTGTTGGAGCAACATCAGCCAGAATGCCATCCTTAACAGATTTAAATCGATCTGAAACCAAAATAAAAGGAACAGGATTTAATGAATGTGCTGTATTTTCTGAGCCATCAGGATTAATAGCGTTATCGGCATTACCATGATCAGCAATAATTATTGCTTCGTATCCATTTGCCTTTGCTGTTTCAACCACCTCGTTCACACACTGATCAACTGCTTCTACAGCTTTTGTTATCGCCTCATAAACACCGGTATGACCTACCATATCTCCATTTGCAAAATTCAAACATACAAAATCAGTTTCTTGCTTTTTTAGCTCCTCAACTATAGCATCCTTAACCAGGTAAACACTCATCTCAGGCTGCAAATCATAAGTTGCTACTTTGGGTGATGATCTCAAAATTCGTTTTTCGTTTTCGAATTCTTTTTCGCGCCCCCCGGAAAAGAAGAATGTAACATGTGCATACTTCTCCGTTTCGGCAATACGAATTTGTTTTTTACCATTACGAGCTAAAATTTCGCCCAGCGTATTATTCAGGTTTTCTTTATCGTACGCAATATGAACATTTTTAAATGATTCATCATAGCGAGTCAGTGTTACATAATACAAAGGTATAGTATGCATTCCATGTTCATGCATATCCTGTTGTGTTAAAACAATGGTCATCTCACGTAAACGATCGGTACGAAAGTTAAAGCAAATAACCACATCATTTGCTTGAATTTTACCAACAGGGTTCCTATCTGCATCAATTTTTACAATTGGCTTGATAAATTCATCGGTAACACCTTCGTCATATGATTCCTGAACTGACTTAACTATATCAATAGTTTGCTTTCCCTTACCTTGAACAAACAAATCGTATGCTTCTTTGATTCGCTCCCAGCGTTTATCGCGATCCATACCATAATAACGACCAACAAGCGTTGCAATCTCTCCATTCGAATTATCTAAATGATTTTGCAGATTTTGTATAAATCCCTTTCCACTTCGCGGATCAACATCACGTCCGTCGGTTAATGCATGAACATATACTTTATCCAATCCATAATATTTAGTTAGATCACACAATTTATATAAGTGCTTATCAGACGAATGAACACCACCATCGGAAACCAATCCAATAAAATGGACTGCTACATTATTTTCTTTTGCATAATTAAATGCTTTTATTAAAGCTTCGTTTGATGCAATACTGTTATCTTCTACAGCTTTGTTGATTTTAACCAAATCCTGATAAACCACACGGCCTGCACCAATATTTAAATGCCCTACTTCTGAGTTTCCCATTTGTCCTTCAGGTAAGCCTACATTATTCCCTGAAGTTTGCAACTGCGAGTGTGGGTATTTCGTGTATAAACTATCTATATAAGGAGTATTTGCATTATAAATTACATCCGATTTTGTTTTATTTCCTATCCCCCAACCATCAAGAATAAGCAAAATAACTTTTTGATTATTATTCATTTTATCTCCTTTTTTTTATTTTATTTTAGAACAAGTACTTTCGCAAAAAGTTCTTACAAAATTATCCTTTTTTAATTCCTAATAAAATTATTGAGTTCATAAAAACAAAAAAGAGAACAACTCACAATTAAGCCATTCTCTTTCTCTAACCCTAAATTTACTACCTAAAAAATTAACCCTAAAATCTATTAACTATATTGTTTATTAAGCTCTAAGCTTTATGTTATTCAACACCTACAACTGAGTGAAAATAAATTAATTAATTCCTCAAAAGGGCTGCAAATGTAATCAAGAAAGTAATATTCCCAAATATTTTTTTAACTTTTTTATATGATTTACAACATATTTTTAACGCGTTGATTATATGCAAATTACAAAGTTGTTAAACCAAGTATTTTTCAATCCGTCAAATATTAGTTGTTTTTTTAAATTAATAATTCATATTTGTCAAACAGTTAATTAAAAAATTTAAATATGTCAGCAAAAGTAAATGTATTTAAAAAATTCCCACGGACTTTCTGGATTGCCAACTCAATGGAACTATTTGAACGTTGGGCATGGTACGGATTTT
>JAIORB010000089.1 GCA_021108325.1 Bacteroidales bacterium
TGTCAGCCAAAAATAAAATCATTTCATCAAAAAGATCACTTTGAATACGCCGGTGCTGGTGGTGGATTCATCGACAAACATGGCTATCCCTTCTGTCGTGGTCGTATCTTAGATACAATTGAGATCGATAATGGTCAATACAATGATATAATTGATATTTTTTGGGCTACCGGAGCTTGTATGGTTATTCGTTCTGAAGTCTTTAAAAAAGTCAATGGTTTGGATGATGATTTCTTTGCCCACATGGAAGAAATTGATTTATGCTGGCGCCTAAAAAACCTCGGTTACCGAATAGTTTATAATCCTGAATCAACTGTTTATCATGTAGGCGGTGGAACTTTGCCAAACAACAGTCCATTTAAATTATATTTAAATTTTAGAAATAACTTATTCCTTTTATATAAGAACTTACCAAAAGGCAAACTATTTCCAATTTTATTTTCAAGAATGATATTGGATGGATTATCAGCAATAACATTTCTTTTAAAGCTGTCATTACCAAACTTTAATGCTGTGTTAAAAGCTCACTTTCATTTCTATAAATCTTTGAAGATGCTCCAACAAAAAAGAAAAAAACTGCTTCAAAATACAACAGGTAATAATCATAAAGAAATTTATTCAAAAAGTATTATTATAGATTATTTTCTAAGAAAGAAACAATTATTTAAAAGCCTTGATTTATAATAATCTTACAATTTTTTCTAACTGAATTCCCCTGGAACCCTTAATAAGAACATTTGAGTGAGCTATATTTCTATTTTTAAGCCAGTTCTCTAGCTCACTTACATCTCTAAATTTCAAGAACTTATCCGGAACTTTTAATGAATTATAAATATTACCCACCAAAATAATTTTATCAAAAGAATAATCTTGTAATAAGCCAATAATCTTTTCATGCTCCGACTCCGATTCATTTCCTAACTCCAACATATCACCAAGAATAACATATTTATTATTGATTTTCAGTGAAACAAAGTTCTTTAGGGATGCCTCAACACTTGTTGGGTTTGCATTGTACGAATCAAGGAATAAATTGTTCTTTTCTGTTTTTAAAAACTGAGATCTGTTATTCTTTGGAACATACTCTTCAATTGCAGATACAATTAATTCCGGGTTAATCCCATTATAATATCCAATACTTGCAGCAGCCAACACATTCTCTAGATTATAATTTCCTATTAATTGAGTTTCTATCAGTGCTTGAAAATTTCCCATCTTAATATTTACAAAAAGAAACCGGTCAGATGTTATAATATCACCATAAACTTTGTTATTTAAGCTGCCAAATGCAATAGCATTAAGATTTAATTCAATAATTGTTTTTTTCAGTAATGAGTTGTTTGAATTGTAAAAAACTTTGCCATCTTTAAGTTTTAAATAATCGTATAACTCCTTTTTAGTTTTAATTATATTCTCAATAGATTCGAACCCTTCCAGATGCGCTTTCCCAATATTGGTAATGATACCAAAATCCGGTTCCGCAATTTCACACAAATTCTTAATCTCATTTATGTGGTTTGCTCCCATCTCAACAATTCCAATTTGAGTATTTTCATTCATTGATAGAAGCGTTAATGGAACGCCAATATGATTATTTAAATTTCCTATTGTATGCGAAATAGTAAACTTTTTGCATAAAACACCAGCTACCAGCTCCTTTGTTGTTGTTTTGCCATTTGTTCCTGTGATTGCTATAATTGGAATATTTAGCTGTTTTCTATGATAATTTCCTAATAATTGTAATGTTTCTAAAACATCATCAACCAAAATATAATTATCGCCTTGAACATAATCCGGATTATCAACAATAGCAAAAGAACATCCATTTTCTAATGCGTTTTTTGCATACGCATTGCCATCAAAATTTTCGCCTTTAAGGGCAAAAAATAAGGCATCGTTTTCTACATTCCGACTATCAGTAGTTACTTTTTTACTTCTTAGGAAAATTTGATATAAACGTTCTATTTTCACTAGAATAAATATTTATTAAACATCTGTTTTTTCAATTATTTGTATAATAAATTTTAAACATATCTACTTTTAATACCGTGGAACCCTCATGTTTTATTCACTTCCTTTTGTACACGCTAGTGCATGAGGGTTTCATTTATCAAATTAAATAAAAAAACCTCATATTATAATGAGGTTTTTATATATCAATAAATTAAACTCTATTTATCTACCACTTGGACTACCCACTCTAATCATGGCACATCTAAAACCTAAATCATCACGTGCTTCATCTTGATCTAAGAATCTTCGTGAAGCAGGATTTAACCAAAAAGCTCTATCTTTCCATGATCCTCCTTTATATACTCTAACCTTATCAGTAACCAAAGAAACCATGTCGTTTAATTCATGCGAGTACATTTCGCCGGTTGATGCACCACCTCTTGCAGCTTCCTGACTTTCATAATCAGTTCTTGAGATCAAATCACCATCTCTATAATTAATATAATCAGCTTGCTGGTAGTTAGTTCTACCTGCAGCCTCTTCGTCAGTAACAGGACGAGTTTTAAGTCTACCCAAGCTATCTTTTGCTGCTATACTTCCATCTTCATTTCTTACAAAAGTTTCAAAAACATTACCACGGAATGGACGAAAATCACCTACATCTTCATAAGAAAGAGGGCGATAAACATCTAATACCCACTCGTTAACATTACCAGCCATACAATATAATCCAAAATCATTTGGCCAAAACGAACTAACAGGAACTGTTATCGATCCATTATCATTTAAATCTCCTGCCATACCCATCATATCACCACGACCACGTTTGAAGTTTGCCATCATTATACCCATGTCTTTTCCTGGAGGCGGTTTACGAACATTATGCCCATCCCAGGGATATAATCTTCTTTCGTATAATCTTTCGTCATAAGTGTTTCCAATTAATGCAACGGCTGCATATTCCCATTCTGCTTCTGTTGGGAGTCTGTATTTAGGAAGTAAAATACCATCTTCCATTGTTACTCTTCGACTTTCTTTATTAGGATCTAAAGAAGGTAAGTTTTCAATAACAAGGCCTTCATATTGTCCTGCAAGATAAGCTCCTGTATTGAAATTCTCACGACCAATTTGATTAGGATCCACATCAAGAATACCTTCATTAATAAGCATCATCTCATTAACACGATCAGTTCTCCATACACAAAAATCATTTGCCTGTAACCAATCAACACCAACAACTGGATATTCATTATATGCAGGATGTCTGAAATAATAATCAACATAAGGTTCATTATATGCCAAAGGACTTCTCCAAACTAAAGTATCAGGTAATGCATTTTTATAAACTTCAGGATAATCAACAAATACTCTTCTTATCCAATGCAAATATTCTCTATAATCAACATTTCTTACTTCGGTCTGATCCATATAAAATGAAGCAAGGGTAACTCTTCTTGGTACATTGTTCCAGTCATAAGTAACATCCTGTTCTGTTTGCCCCATAGTGTAGGTACCTCCCTCGATAAGGACTAAACCCGGACCAGCTTCTTCAATATAATCTGTTTTTACCTCAAAACCTCCATTGTCAGGATCATTATATTCCCAGCCTGTGGTTTGAGATTCACTTCCTGTTTTTGCAGGGTTATTCCCTCCACCGAATAAGCTACAACCGGTTACAATTAGCAAACTAATAAGTACTAAAGGGAAAATGTTTAACTTTACGTTCATGGTAATGCTATTTTTTTATTTCAAATATAATATATATTTTTCTCTACAAACAAGATTTCACATACAAATATAACTAAATTTTAGGACATTTTATTGCCTTTATTTTTTTTCTCTTTCTTTTATACATGAATTTATACAAAAAGGTTACCTCATGACCTCCTGAAATAATCCCACTTAATCCTCCCAGATAAAAAAGCACATCATAACTATACGCAAATATAGAATAATCAGTTACATAACCCAACATTAATACACAACCTGTTAAATCAAAACTGGTATTTGTTTTTAACCAAACTCCACTAGTTAAGTAATTTTTATTTAAATAAACACCTAAATTTAATTTTGATGATGCACCTTGCATTTGAAAAATCAGATTTGGAGATAATGTCATATGTACTCTTTCAAGACTGTTGTAAAATGGAATTTCCATACCTCCATGAAGAGTGTATTTTCTTCCGATAGGACCAGGATCATCGCTCCCTAAGGATATTTGCGGTTTTGTAAGATGATCAACAGCAACACCTAAATAATAATTTTCGTACCATGTTAACATTCCAAATGAAAAATCGAAATATAAGGATTTTTGATAAAGCCCGCTTTCAATTCCGGAAGATGAAACACCATCAATAGGATCAATCATATCTGGATATACCAAATTATTCCCATTCAAGGTTTTAATATTATATCCAAGTCTGAATCCTGTAGCAATAGCCCATTTCTTTCTCAGTTTAGCATGATAAGAATATATCAGATTAAATCCCAAATCATTAATTGTTCCTTGCGCCTGTCTATCATTCATTATCTGAAATCCTACACCACCACTTAATTCATCATAATATTTATCGATGGACGCACTATAAGTGCTATAATCGCCAAATGATGTTGGTAAGATTGTTCTGTAATTTAATGAAACTCTGGCGTAATTATCTGATCCTGCAAAAGCAGGGTTTAAGTATAAGGGATTTGCATAATATTGCGAGAATTCAACATCCTGACAGTATGACTGTTTTATAATTAATACCATTATTATTATAAAAATCCTTTTCATTTAAAATAAATATCGTAATTATACTTACAATATAAACTTATTGATTGCCGTTTTATTGATTATAATTTAAAGATAACGAATTTAAAAATTCATTATTACTTTAATAAAGTTTTGTTTCTTTGTATAAAATTATCAAACCTAATGAAAAGAATACTCATTTTTAGTCTATTATTTTTCATCATTTTATACACATTTGGTCAAAAAAGAACATTAAACCGAAAAATAAACTGGGATTCACCAAAAACAATTTCACATTATTACCAGCTTAGCCAGAAAAATATTAATAAAACAGAATTTCTGTTTTTTGAAAATGCTAATTATTATAATCATGAAAATTTCTATCCATATTATTTTGAGCTAATAAAAGTAAATTCACCTTATGTCGAGCTGAAAGTCACAAATATTAAGTATGAAAAGCTTACTAGTAAAGAACAAGCAATTGTAAAATATAAGAACCAAATTCCTGAAAACATTTCATACGAATCAAAAATTAGTTATAAAAGGAAACAGGCGTACATACAATTAAATATATTACCCTTAAGGAACAATCGTTTAAATGGACAAATCGAAAAAGTTGTTTCTTTTAATATTGAGATAACAGCAAAAACTCCCGTTGTATCAACCAAATTAAAATCAAAAAGTTTTATCTCAGAATCAGTGCTTAAAAATGGAAGTTGGGTAAAAATCGGGTTAAATCAAGACGGAATTTATAAAATATCTTATTCCGAATTAATTAATATGGGTTTTACAAATCCGGGTAATTTAAAAATTTATGGTAATTCTTCAGGAATGCTCTCTTTGCTTAACACAGAACCTTGCCAGGATGATTTAAATCAAAACTCGATTTACTTTGATAAAGGGGATGACGAAATTTTTAATGATGGTGATTATGTTTTATTCTACGCTAAGGGACCAGATGAATGGAATTATGATACGAATAATACTTTTTATTATTTAGAAAAACACATTTACTCCACTTATAATTATTTCTTTTTAACAACTGATGTTGGTTCATTAAATACAGTAAATTCAATTACTAATCCTGTTGGGAGTGCCATAGAAGCTCACACTACTTTTACAGACTTTCTTCATCATGAAATTGAACAGGAAAATCTACTTGAATCCGGTCAATTATGGTTTGGTGAACATTTTGATATAACAACTAATTATAGCTTTGAGTTTGAGTTTCCAAATCTTGTAACGTCATCTCCTATTCGTTTAAAAACTGCTTTGGCTGCAAGATCATCAGCTAATACTACGTTCAATATCACATCAGGTTCTCAAATAATTGCCAACCCGGAAATAGCAGCTGTAAATATGAGCTCATACACATCTACTTATGCAATTAGAAATATAGCTGAAGGTAATTTTACAAGCTCAAATGATAATTTTTCCATTACCATAAATTATAATAAATCGTCGTCGTCGTCTGAAGGTTGGCTCGATTATATAACTTTAAATGCAGAACGTCAGTTATCGATGAGTGATGATCAACTTCTTTTTAGATATTTTAATGCAGAAACAACGCCAAAAATTATTGAATTTGAAATCCAAAATACTAGTTCATCAACAACAGTATGGAATGTTACAAACCCAAATCAACCTGAAAACTTAGCAACCGACTTGTCTGGTTCTTCAATTTCAATAAAAGTAACTGTTGAGCCGGGATTAAACGAATTTATTGCTTTTAATCCCAATAATTTTTTAATTCCTGAAGTGGTTGGAAATATTGAAAATCAGAATCTGCATAGTATTAATCATCGGGATATGATTATAGTTACACATCCTGATTTTATTTCACAAGCAAATGAAATAGCAGATATCCATGAACAACAAGATGGTTTATCAGTTGTAATAGTTACTCCGGAACAAATCTTCAATGAGTTTTCATCCGGGGCACCTGATGCTACAGCAATCAGAAATTTTGTCAGAATGATTTACGATCGTCCATCCACTACCGATACATTAAAATATTTATTATTTATAGGAGATGGTTCTTACGATCATAAATCAATAACTGCCAGTAATATAAATTACATTTTAACTTATCAGTCAGAAAATTCTCTAAATCCTACTACCTCATTTGTAACAGATGATTTTTTTGGATTGCTTGATGCTACAGATAATGTAGAAGCTGATAATTCCGGTTTAGTCGATATCGGAATTGGAAGATTTCCTGTAAAATCAACTGAAGAGGCTCAACAAATAGTTGAGAAAATAAAATCATATTTAAACATTGAAAATAAAGGAGCCTGGATTAATTCAATCTGTTTTGTTGGTGATGACGAAGACAATAATATTCATATGCGCGATGCTGATCGTTTAGCAAGTTTTGTAGATACGACCTATCAGTATTTCTTTATTAACAAATTATATTTAGATGCTTTCCCTCAAGAATCATCAGCCATTAATGAAAGCTATCCTGAGGTTAACAGGTTAATAAACGACGAAATTAACAATGGCATTTTGATTTTTAATTATACCGGGCATGGAGGAGAAAGTGGATTAGCACATGAACGGGTACTTTCTATCGATGATATTAACTCCCTGGTAAATTTCGATAAACTTGCAGTATTTATGACTGCAACCTGCGAATTTAGTCGTTTCGATAATCATAAATATACTTCGGCAGGCGAATTGGTTTTGCTCAACCCCAAGGGTGGAGGTATTGCTCTTTTTTCAACAACCAGGCTGGTTTACTCGAGCCCTAACTATACTTTAAACCGTAATTTTTATAACTATGTTTTTGAAAAAGATTATAAAGGAAATACCCGAGCTTTAGGTGATATCATGAGATTATCAAAAAACGCTTCCGGAACAGAAAACAATAAACGAAACTTTACTCTATTAGGCGATCCTGCATTAAAAATGCCATTACCGGAATACAATATTATTACCGATTCAATAAATCATAATAGCGTAAGTACTTATACCGATACCTTAAAAGCATTAACAAAAGTTACCTTTCATGGGCATATAGAAAATAATTCAGGTACTTTAGCATCTTCGTACAATGGCATAGCATATCCATTGGTATTAGATAAAGAAAGAACAATAACTACTTTGGGGAATGATGGTGGCAACCCAATGGAATTTCAGACTCAGAATAATATACTTTATAAGGGAAAAGCAAGTGTTATAAACGGGGAATTTCAGTTTAGTTTTGTTGTTCCTAAAGATATTTCTTACCATTTTGACTATGGTAAAATAAGCTACTATTCTTTAAGCGCAAATAATGATGCAAAAGGTTATTTTGATGATTTTATAATTGGCGGTTCGAACGATAATGCAGAACTCGACAATCTTGGCCCGAATGTTCAATTATATATGAATGATGAAAACTTTGTTTCAGGGGGTATTACTGACGAAAACCCAAGATTATTTGCCGTACTTACAGATAGTAGCGGTATAAATACTGTCGGAAATGGTATAGGCCATGATATTACTATAACACTTGATAATAATAGCAATAATCTTATTGTTTTAAATGATTACTATGAATCTGATATTGATGATTATCAGAAAGGAAAGATAGAATATTTATTTTCCGAACTGGAAGATGGCGATCATAATTTAAAATTAAAAGTTTGGGATGTTTATAATAATTCATCTGAAGAAAATCTGGATTTTATTGTAGCTGAATCAGAAAATTTAGCGATAAAAAATCTATTTAATTATCCTAATCCATTTACCGAACAAACTTCATTTTATTTCGATCACAACAGGCCTAACGAAGATTTGGAAATTTTAATTCAGATTTTTACTGTTTCAGGCAAACTTGTAAAAACAATTAATACAATAATAAACTCTAATGCTTTTCGTTCTGAACCTATAAACTGGGATGGACTGGATGACTTTGGAGATATAATCGGAAGAGGTGTTTATATATATCAAATCAAGGTTAGAACAATTGATGGAGAAACAGTTAAGAAAATTGAAAAGCTTGTTATTTTAAAATAATTTCATTGTTAATCGGCAAATAATTCTATATTTGCAGCTCTTACATTTTTAGTGAACTATGATAAAAAAAAAATTTATTGCAATTGCATTGTTGACTTTTTTAGGACAAACAATGCATGGCCAGAATGGAGATATTACAACAGAGGAACTAGCCGGAGCAAATAATCCACTTGAATATTCTGCATCGTTTTTAACTATTGCCCCTGATTCAAGAGCAGGAGCCATGGGTGATGTCGGAGCTGCCACTTCGCCTGATTATAATTCAATGCACTGGAATCCGGCAAAATATGCTTTTATTGATAGCGATATGGGACTTTCAGTATCATATACTCCATGGTTACGAAATTTGGTAAATGATATAAACTTAGGATATTTATCTTTTTATAAAAGAATTGACAAAAAACAAACAGTAGCTGCAACATTGTTATATTTTGACCTGGGAGATATTCAGTTTACAGATGAATTCGGAGAATATAACGGACAACATTCACCTTACGAAATGTCATTTGACGTAACCTATGCCAGGGCATTTTCTGAAAAAATTTCCGGAGGAGTTGCATTCAGGTATATCCGATCCGATATTACAGGTGGTGCCATAGTTGCGGGAGGAGAAACAAAAGCAGGGAACGCTGTTGCTGCCGATGTATCAATGTATTATTTCAATGATAAACTTAAGTTAGGAGAACAAAATGCTACCTGGTCATTTGGTATTAATATTTCAAATATAGGTTCTAAAATTTCATACACCGATATTCAAAAGGATTTTTTACCAACAAATTTAAAAATTGGTACGGCACTTAAATATGATTTAGATGAATATAACTCGTTAACCTTGGCTTTCGATATAAATAAGTTTTTAGTTCCTACACCAAATAAAGATACTATTGCAGATATTTCAGTCCCTGAAGGAATGATTCAATCTTTTTACGATGCACCAGGTGGCTGGAAAGAAGAATTACACGAAATTAAATACTCAGTAGGTGCAGAATACTGGTATGCTAATCAATTTGCTGTTCGTGCCGGATATTTTCACGAACATGAAACTAAAGGTAACAGGAAATATTTTTCGGTTGGTGCCGGTTTAAGACTTAATGTTTTTACTATTGATTTTTCTTATTTGATTCCTGTTAAACAAAATAATCCTTTAGCTAATACTGTACGATTTACATTAGGTCTGGATTTTCAGGCACTTAGATTACAAAAACAAGAAAAACAAGGATAAATGAATTCTAGGATTGGATATGGATATGATGTACATCAGTTAGAAGAAGGTAGAAATTTATACCTTGGAGGATTAAAAATTCCTCATTCTAAAGGATGTATTGCACACTCCGATGGTGATGTTTTAATTCATGCTATTTGTGATGCACTTTTAGGTGCTGCCGCTATGCGTGATATTGGTTTTCATTTCCCGGATACAGATTCAGAATTTAAAAATATAGATAGCAAAATATTATTGCAAAAAACAATGAATATCATTTCAAACAAAGGATATTCTTTAGTTAATATCGATTCTACTATTTGTTTACAGAAACCCAAGATCAAAAATTATATACCTGAAATAACAAAAACACTAGCAGGTATTATAGATACTGACCAAGATAATATTTCTGTAAAAGCTACTACCACAGAAAAATTAGGATTTATTGGCAGAGAAGAAGGCATTGCAGCTCATGCTGTTGTTTTAATTCAAAAATCAGCTTAAATAGTCCTTTTATTATTAGCTATTTTTTTATATCTTACAAAAGAATTTCATTATTGCACTTCAATAATAACGAACAGGCAATAAATTAACACATTGAATTTTTCAGTTCAAAAAGATTTTAACCATGAAAAGAACTCTTGTTTTAGGAGCAAGCCCTAATCCAATCAGGTTTTCGCATAAAGCGGTAAAAAGTCTGGTTCGTCATGGATACGATGTGGTTCCTATTGGAATTCGAGAAGGTGATATTATGTGGCAAAAAATCGTTGTTGGCAAACCCATAATTAAAGATATTCACACAGTAACATTATATCTCAATTCTGACAATCAAAAAGAATATTACGATTACATTTTACAGCTTTCACCAAAACGAATTATATTTAACCCGGGTTCAGAAAACCAGGAACTTATTGAACTCGCAATGAGAAATAATATTGAAGTTTCTATTGCATGTACTTTAATTATGTTAAATTCAAATAATTACTAATGCTTAATACGATTACTTCAATTGAAAAATTTAATAATACTATAAAAAATACTCCTGGAGCTTTAATTTATTTTTCGCACGAAAAATGCAATGTATGTAAAGTATTGAAACCTAAAATTCATAATTTGCTACAAACAGAATTTCCAAATATTGAAATGTTTTATTCCGATACAGTACTTTATCCTGAAATTGCTGCTCAGAATTCAATTTTTACTGTTCCAACCATTTTAATTTTCTTCGACAGGAAAGAGTTTTTACATAAAAGCAGAAACATCGGAATTGAAGAGCTTAGAAAAGAAATAGATCGTCCATACAATTTAATGTTTAATTAGATTTTAGTAATTCTCAACAAATTTTGCATTCATTTAAAGATTTTTTCAATGAATAATTTGTAACTTACCTTTTTATTTAAACAAATAAAAAGCGATCATGAACCTAAATATTAAGAAAATATTTAGAAATAAAACAACAAAATCAAATCATAAGGAATTTGATCTTTCCCGATTTAAAAATGTTGAAACATTTTTAAATGAGATTGGAGGATTAAGTCTATTTACAAGTAAGTTTTTCCGTGAATTATTTCGCCCGCCATACGAATATAAAGAATTTCTAAAGCAATCATACACTATTGGATTAAGTACACTTCCATTAATTGGAATAACAGCATTTATAATGGGATTGGTACTTACCTTACAATCGAGGCCTGTTATGGCAGAATTTGGAGCTGAATCATGGTTGCCGGGAATGGTTTCTGTATCAATCGTACGTGAGATAGGCCCTGTAATTACAGCTTTGATCTGTGCAGGGAAAATTGGTTCGGGGATAGGCGCTGAATTAGGTTCTATGCGTGTTACCGAGCAAATAGATGCAATGGAAGTCTCAGGTACAAATCCAATGAAATATCTTGTAGTAACTCGTGTAATAGCAACAACTATAATGATACCAATATTGGTTTTTTACTCTGATGCCATATCTTTTTTTGGTTCTTATATTGCAGTTAACATGCATGGTTTCATCTCGTTTCCATTATTTATAAACCAGGCTTTTGACTCTTTACATTATTTCGACTTGGTTCCGGCTACAATTAAAACATTCTTTTTTGGTTTTGCTATAGGTATTATTGGTTGCTATAAAGGCTATTTCTCAGAGAATGGTACTGAAGGTGTTGGTAAGGCTGCAAATTCAGCAGTAGTAATTTCATCTTTAGCAATTTTTATAATTGATTTAATTGCTGTTCAATTATCTGAGATTTTTCATGTGTTCACAATGTAAATATGATTGAACAAAAAGAAAATATCATTAATAATTCTTTTAACAATGGTGAAATTGTTATTGAAATTGAACATTTGAAAAAATCTTTCAATGGAAATAATGTACTGAAAGACGTTAGCATGACTGTTAATGAAAGCGAAAATGTAGTTATTTTAGGAAAATCCGGAATAGGAAAATCAGTACTAATAAAATGTATTGTTGGTTTAATTTATCCCGATTCGGGTTTGCTTAAAGTTTTTGGTAAAGAAGTAGTTGCAATGAACTCAAGAGAGCTCAACATACTAAGGACCAGAGTTGGATTTATCTTTCAGGGAAATGCATTGTATGATTCAATGACAGTTAGAGAAAATCTTGAATTCCCATTACGCAGGAATAAAACCATTACCGATCCACAGGTTATTGAAGGACTTATTGTTGATGCTTTAGAAAATGTCGGATTAGTCGATGCTATTGACAAAATGCCATCTGAACTTTCAGGTGGGATGAAGAAACGCATAGGTGTGGCAAGAACATTGATATTAAAACCTGAAATTATACTTTACGATGAACCAACAACAGGTTTAGATCCATTAACATCAAGGGAAATAAGTAACTTAATTCTTAAAATCCAAAATAAGTATAAAGCATCATCAATAATAATATCTCATGATCTAAATTGTGCAAAAATCACATCAAACAGGATGTTGATCTTACACGAAGGAATAATGCGTGCCGAAGGCACTTTCGATGAATTAAAAAACTCTGATGATGAATGGATTAGTTCATACTTTAAAATTGATTAAAATTACGACTTATGCATGACACCAGAAAACATAATATCAGGCTTGGCTTCTTTGTTGCAATTGGAGTTATATTATTCATCCTTGGCATTTATTACATAGGAAGCCAGGTAAATATCTTTAGTAAAAACTTTCAGGTAAGCGGTATTTTTACCGATATAAGTGGATTAAAGGTAGGAAATAACGCACGTTTCTCAGGTATTAATATCGGTACTGTTTCAAAGGTTCAAATAATTAATGATTCCTTAGTTAGAGTTGATTTATCAATTCAAGAAAATGTAAGACAATTTATCCGTAAAGATTCTAAAATGGAGATTGGGTCAGAAGGATTAATGGGGAACAAAATAGTTAACATTTACACCGGAAGTATTAATGTTGATATTGTTGAAGAAGGAGATACTTTAGAAACAATTGAAGTTGTTCAAATAGATGTAATTATGCGTCAATTAAACACATCAACTAAAAACACTGCAATAATTACTAAAAACGTGGCAGAAATAACAGAAAAAATTAATCGCGGTGAAGGTGCTTTCGGTAAATTATTTGCCGATACTTCATTTTCAAATAATCTTAGTAGAATTGGTAAAAATACTGCTACACTTACAAATAACTTTGCAAATATTACAGATAAGATTTCTAAAGAAGAAGGAACTATTGGAATGCTTTTATCAGATACTGTTTTGGCAAAGCAATTATTTTTTACCGGAGAAAATTTACAGAAATCAACCCAAAATTTGGTAGAAATTACTGACCAGGTAAATAATGGTCAAGGTTTATTCGGAGAAATTTTCACCGATACTGCATTTACTTCAGGGTTGAGTAGAGCCGGAAAAAATCTGGATTACACAACTGAAAAAGCCAAAATATTATCTGATAATCTTATAAAAATTACTGATGAAATAAACGAAGGTCAGGGATTGATCGCACGACTGATTTATGATACAGCCTTTGCCGACAGTATTGAAATTGCTGTACAAAATGTAAATAAAGGAGCTAAAGAAGTTGAAGAAGCGGCAAGCGTTGTTAAAAGGAATTGGTTAATCAGGCTATTTTCTAAAAAGGATAAAAAGTAAAACGGGCATTTCTGCCCGTTTCAAGAAACTTATAATTAAATTTTCTAAAATTACAACGGACAGGAATGTCCATTGTACTCCAAGTACATCAGGCATTTCTACCTGTCGGCAGACAGGCCTGCCTGATTTATATTTTTTCAACACACAGGAATGCCTGCTTGCAGCAGGCAAGTGTGTTGTACTAATATTTTAAAATAACTTATCAATCAATTCATCATCGGCAATATTTGCAAGGGTAACTTTTAAATCGGGAGTACGTTCCATTTCGCGTTTAACAGCAAATAATGCACCATCGTTTCTCGCCCAACTTCGGCGGGCAATACCATTGTTTACATCCCAATGCAACATCATTCGTAATCGTCGATCGGCATCTTCACTTCCGTCTAATACCATTCCAAAACCACCGTTAATTACTTCGCCCCATCCGACTCCTCCTCCATTGTGTATTGAAACCCAGGTGGCACCACGAAATGAGTCACCAATTACGTTTTGAATTGCCATATCGGCTGTAAATTGTGAGCCATCATAAATATTTGAAGTTTCGCGGAAAGGTGAATCAGTTCCGGAAGTATCATGATGATCACGACCAAGAACAACCGGAGCAGACAATCTTCCATCTTTCACAGCTTTGTTAAATGCAGCTGCAATTTTTGTTCGGCCTTCGCAATCGGCATATAAAATACGTGCTTGCGAACCTACTACTAATTTATTCTTTTTCGCTTCACTTATCCAGCGAATATTATCTTTCATCTGCTGAGATATTTCAACAGGAGCAGTTTCCGCTATCTCTTCCAAAACATTCATTGCAATCTTGTCGGTTAAATCCAAATCTTCAGGTTTTGATGATGTACAAACCCAGCGGAATGGTCCAAAACCATAATCGAAACACATTGGTCCCATAATATCCTGAACATATGATGGATACTTAAAATTCCCGTCTTCTTTCATGATATCAGCACCTGCCCTACTTGATTCCAGCAAGAAAGCATTTCCATAATCAAAGAAATACATTCCTATTTCTGTTAATTGATTAATGGCAGTAACTTGCCTTTTTAGTGAATCATGAACATATTTCTTAAATCCTTCAGGATTTTCAACCATCATTTTGTTCGATTCTTCGTAAGTTAATCCTGCAGGATAATATCCTCCGGCCCATGGATTATGTAATGAGGTTTGATCAGATCCTAAATGAATATAAACTTTACGTTCTGCCAATCTCTCCCATAAATCAACAATATTTCCTAAATAAGCTATTGAATGAGCTATTTTCTTTTCGCTATATTCAAGGGCGGCATCAATAGTTTTATCAACATCTTCAATAACTTCGTCAACCCAGCCCTGCTCCTGGCGTTTATACGCAGCTTTTGGATTTATTTCAGCAATAATACTAACAATACCCGCAATATTTCCTGCTTTAGGTTGAGCACCACTCATACCTCCTAAGCCTGAAGTAACAAATATTTTTCCTTCCGGTTCTTCACCCGATTTAGCAATTTTTCTACTTGCATTTAATAAGGTAATAGTTGTACCATGCACTATTCCTTGTGGTCCGATATACATAAATGAACCAGCTGTCATTTGACCATACTGTGTAACACCTAAAGCATTAAATTTCTCCCAATCGTCCGGTTTAGAATAATTTGAAATCATCATACCATTTGACACAACAACTCTTGGGGCATCTTTATGTGATGGAAATATTCCCATTGGATGACCTGAATAAAGAACCAGTGTTTGTTCATTAGTCATTTCAGCCAAATATTTCATTGTAAGTAAATATTGTGCCCAGTTCTGGAAAACAGCTCCGTTACCACCATAAGTAATTAACTCATGTGGATGCTGTGCTACAGCATAATCCAAATTATTGCTTAACATTAACATTATGGCCTGAGCCTGACGTGATTTTGCAGGAAAATCGTCAATTGAACGGGAATAGATTTTATAATCAGGACGGAAACGATACATATAAATTCTACCATATTTTTCCAGTTCCTCAGCAAATTCCTTAGCTAATACTTCGTGATGCTTTTTATCGAAATATCGCAAAGCGTTTTTTACGGCTAATTTCTTTTCTATTATTGTTAGAATCTCTTTACGTTTTGGAGCATGATTTATTTCCGCATCGTATTGTTTCGGAGAAGGCAATTCTTCGGGAATTCCTTGTAAAACTACTTTTTGAAATTCTTCTCTTGTCATTATATTTATTTTTTTGATTATTAATTTTTATCTGTTTTTGTATTTTAAACCCGTTGCACGGCATTTGGCCTTTGCACGGGCAAAGCCCTTCGTGGAACCGCTTTATCTGTTTAGACCTAACAGGTTAATCCCGACAACTATCGGGACTGCTAAGTCTTTAACGACTTGCGGATGTAAGGTAACTATGGATATCTTATCCGTAAAGCATTATCAGTTAAAAAAGGATAACAATTTTTCCAATTCATAATAAAAATCAATCTGTATTAATTTTAAACAATGCCAAAAATACAAATTATGAGTTTATTAAGAAAGACAAAAATCATTATATGGCATTTCTTTCTGACATAATTTCTGAATATTTATATTAGCATACTATTTGATGCAAGCTGATATATAATTAAATTTGAAGAATCGTAAATCTTAAAATCTTTAAAAAATGAAAAAATCGTGGATTATTATAATTGTAATTGCTGTTGTGGCATTATTTATTTATTCATCAGTTAAGGGAACTTATAACAAAATGGTAGCTATGGACGAAGCTGTTGTTTCGCAGTGGGCTCAAGTTGAAAATGTATATCAACGTCGTGCAGATCTTATTCCCAATCTGGTTAATACAGTTAAAGGTTATGCGGCACATGAACAGGAAACTTTAACCGGAGTTGTTGAAGCAAGGGCAAAAGCTACATCAACAACAATTGATCCGAGTAACTTAAATACTGCAAGTATTCAGGCTTTTCAACAAGCTCAAAGTGGTTTAAGTTCGGCTTTATCAAAACTAATGGTTGTTGTTGAACGATACCCTGATTTAAAAGCAAATCAAAACTTCTTGGAGTTACAGGCACAACTTGAAGGCACTGAAAACAGAATAACTGTGGAGCGTCAAAAATTTAATAACAGCGCTCAGACATTTAATACCTATATAAAGCAGTTCCCTAAAAATATATATGCAAATATTTTCAATTTTGAAGAAAAAGCATATTTCAAAGCACAGGAAAATGCAAATGAAGCACCAAAAGTAGAATTTTAATCATAAACATATGAAGTCATCACAATTCTTTAACGAAGAACAAAAGAGATTAATAACCGATGCTATTAAAGAAGCTGAATTAAATACATCGGGAGAAATACGAGTACATATTGAATCGAGTTGTAAAGAAGATGTTTTAAACCGTGCTGCTTATATGTTTGAAAAGTTAGCCATTCATAAAACAGAATTGCGAAACGGTGTACTTTTCTATTTATCAGTTAATGACCGAAAATTTGCCATTTTAGGCGATGCAGGAATCAATGCTGTTACACCTGATAATTTCTGGGAGGAAATAAAGGACACAATTATTAATCATTTTACAAAGAGCGAATTTGATATTGGATTAAGTACGGGTATTAAAATGGCCGGGTTAGCTTTAAAAGAGCATTTTCCATATCAAAAAGATGATGTAAATGAATTATCAGATGAAATTTCATTTAACGATAAATAATACTACTATGCAAAAAAGAATCAAACATATTATATTGATATTATTATCTGTAATTTCAATAAATACAATTGCTCAGGATTTTCCTGAGAAATCTAATCCTCCAAAAATCGTAAATGATTATACTAATTTTCTGTCAAAAGCTGAAAACCATGCTTTGGAAAATAAACTGGTACAATTTAGTTACGAATCATCAACTCAAATAGCAATTGCAATTGTTCCATCACTTGATGGTTATGATCCTGCATCATATGCATTTGGCTTAGGAGAGAAATGGGGAATTGGACAGAAAGGAAAAAACAATGGTATTTTAATTCTGGTAAAACCTAAATACCAAAATTCTAAAGGTGAAGTTTTTATTGCAACAGGTTACGGCGTTGAGGGAGCAGTACCGGATGCCATTACCAAACGAATTGTTGACAATGAAATTCTCCCGTATTTTAAGCAGGGAATGTATTATAAAGGTCTGGATGAAGCTACAAACAGAATTATTGAATTAACAAAAGGTGAATACACAGCCGATGTATATCGCAAAGCAACAAGCAATAGTCCTGCATCGGCTATTCCGGGAATTATAATCTTTCTAATTATAATAATATTTAGTTTTGTGGGAAGAGCAAGACGCGCACGTCATTACTCTGTTGGCCATAATGTTCCGTTCTGGATTGCAATGGGTATGATGAGTTCTAACAGGAGTCACGGTGGAAGTTTTGGTAATTTCTCTTCGGGCGGTGGAAGCTTTGGCGGAGGAGGTGGATTTGGTGGCTTCGGTGGAGGAAGTTTTGGCGGTGGTGGTGCCGGTGGAAGTTGGTAAATTTAGTAATGAGATTTGAGTAATTAGATTATTAGATATTCTAAAATAAATTAAATCCTGCAGTTTAACTGTAGGATTTTTACTTCATACTCAATAGTTTACAGAATATGTTTTAAAACCTGATATTTCTCCTTTTTTTTAGTGAAAATTATTCCTAATTATGCAATTGTAATTAAATAATACCGATTGCATTTCAAATTGTCGTATTTGTTCATCCATGTCAGATTTCAAATACTCCTTTAAAATTGCATCGGCAGTAACCAGATATATTAATACAAACCAATTAAATAACTAATAATCATAAAGATATGTTTAATAAATTAATCGCAGCAATGCTGCCATTCTTTCCTAAAAAATTCGTTTGGTTATTCTCAAAGCCATACATTGCAGGGGAAACAGTAGAAGATGCTATAAAAGCATCAAAAGATCTTAACTCGAAAGGTATCATGGTAACCATTGATATTCTTGGAGAATTCATCGAAAATCTTGACGAAGCAGAAGCTAACAAGAAAGAATACATTGAATTAATCGAGCAAGTTGAAAAAGAAAACATAGATGGTAATTATTCTGTAAAACCTACTATGTTCGGTTTATTACTTGATAAAGAAGTATGTTATAAGCACATTCGAGAGATTGTGGTAAAAGCAGTTGAATATAATAACTTTATTCGTGTCGACATGGAAGATTCTCCATGTACTGATATGGAAATTGAAATTTTCCGCAAATTAAAAGCTGAATTTCCTAAAAATGTGGGATTAGTATTTCAGGCTTATATGAAACGCACTCATAAAGATATTGAAGATTTAATGGATATTCATACAGAAGAAGCTCCTTTAAATTACAGATTATGTAAAGGTATTTATATAGAACCAAAAGAAATAGCTTTCAAAAAATATGATGAAGTAAACGAGCATTTCTTACAAGATATTGAATTCTGTCTAAAAAATGGCGTTTAT
>JAIORB010000041.1 GCA_021108325.1 Bacteroidales bacterium
TCATTACCCATTAAATTACCTATCGGTGAGGGCTTCGCCGTTCGTGATAGTACCGTTTGTTTAATAGTTGATATCTTTCTATTATTTGTTTATTTGGTTATCCAACAATTCAATTTCAATTTTCAAATTTCCATTTTTAATCAGCATCTAATTCAGAAAAGTAAGCAGCAGCATTACTGCCTCCAAAACCTGATGTAGTTTTTAAAAAGTTTTTTACTTTTGTTTTCTTAAATTCTTTAATAACATTTATAGGTTTACTTACTCCATGATCTGAATATCCAAGTGTTTTTATCAGGTAATTTTCTTTTATTGAATGTATTCCTGCAATGCATTCTATTATACCTGCTGCACCTAATGTATGTCCCCAATAGCCTTTAAAACTATTAACAGGAACATGTTCCAATTCAGCCCAACTGATGGCTTTTGATTCCATTTCATCGTTGTAAAGTGTTGCTGTGCCGTGTGCTGATATATAATCAATATTTTTATCTATTTTTCCGGCTTCTTTCAGAGTATTTCTGATTGCATAATATAGTCCGTCGCCTGTGCGTGAAGGACCTGAAATATGGTTTGCATCGTTTGTATTAGCACCACCCCGAAAAATTACAGGATTTGCTTCCTTAACTAAATTTTCGTTTGTAGATAGTATAATTGTCCCTGCACCTTCGCCAAGATTAATGCCTTCACGATTTCCGTCAAATGGCTTGCAGGGTGCTTCGCTTATAGCTTTAAAAGATTGAAACCCTGATGGTGTAAATTCTGATATAATATCACCGCCACAAATAATTACATTTTTATATTTGCCCATTTTTAAATATTGAGCACCGGTTATAATTGCTGTTACGCCCGATATACAAGCATTAGATATAAAAATAGGTTTTACAGGTGATTTAAAAACTTTACAAACTTCATCGGATAAAGCCCATAAGTTAAGTCTTTCTTTATCGAAAGGGTGGTTTTTGTTTTCAAGCAGATCAATATTTCCTTTTGTAGATGAGAAAATGAAGAGAGTGTCATTTTTTGATGTATCAATATTGGTTTGCTTTAAAGCTATATCAATTGAAGTAATCATCATTTGTTCAAGGCGGGTATGATCGTCAGGGAATACATGCAAGAAACATTCAGAATCCAACCATTCCGAATCAATAATAGAAGCATACATTGGTATTTGGGTAATCTTAGGGTCGGTAATTAGTTCAATGCCCGATTTCCCTTGTTTTAAAGCTTCAAAATTATCTTTGGTCGTAAACCCCAAAGGAGTCATTATATTATCGGCTATTGTATATATTGTATTCATAATTAAAAAATTACCAAAATATTTGTAAGTGCTAAACTCTAAATTTTAAACATTAAACATTAAACATTAAACATTGAACTATTTTATCAATCCCATTTTTCTTTTCCATTCAAGGAAAAATTCAGGACTTATTAAAACTAATTCACGATCGAGATTTACAAATACCTGAATACTTTCACCGGTTGCAGCAATTTTGTTATTTTTTTTGTTGTAAATGGTATATTCAAAATGGATTTTAGCAGCATCGTGATCAATAAATCGGGTTTCAATTATTGCTGTATCTCCATATTCAAGTGGAGTTTTATATTCGAAATCCAGTTTTACAAGTGGTGTTAAATGATTATTTGCATAAACATCAAGATAACTTAAACCTAAGGTTTTACCGAACGCTTCGCGTCCATCTTCGAAATATTTAGCATAATTTCCATGCCAGACAATACCCATTGAATCAACTTCGCTGAATCTTACAACAATTTCAGTCTTGTGTATCAGATTTTTTTTCTCCAATTTCAATTTTATTTTTAGTAAGGCGCTAAATTAAGCCCTATGTTTTAATTATAAGTATTTTAAATAAAAATTTATTAACAATGTTTTAATATAGTACTTAGTTTTTAGTTCCAAGTACATAGTTTTTATAAATATTTTGGACCTTTTATTTGAGATGATTTCAAATAATTAATTAAACCGGCAATTATTTTAGCACATTCATTACATTTATCATAACAGTTTTTAAATTCTTTCTGATTGATATATTCATAGTCTAAGGCTCTGTATAGTTGAGATTTGGTTTCGGCAGAAGATGATTTAGAAATATATAAAAACTGAATAAATTCTTTTTTTCCACCTCTTTCAAATCCTTCTGCAATATTATCCATAATAGACCCGGAAGATTTTCTTATTTGATCTTTTAATGAAAAATCTTTTGAAAATTTCTCTTTCTTCGTTAAATCAAAAATTAATTTGCATAATTCTCTTGCCTTTTTCCATGCTTCAATCTCTTCAAATTTTGTAAATCCCGCCATTTGACAACTTTAAACTATGTACTATGAACTTTATACTAAATAATTATTTTGTTTTATTATAATTATTATAAACAATAGCAATCCCCAACATAATTACAAAGAAAATCAACAGTTTGCCGGCTTCTGCCAACACAACCATTAAATCTCCGCCGCGAAGGAAAATATCATAAAATCCATTTAATCCCCAGTGCAGAGGTGAAAACTGACTTATTATTTTTATTGTATGAGGCATAACATAAACGGGAACCCATATTCCTCCCAGAGCAGCAAAAATAATAATTGAAACTGCTCCGAACGTTGCAGCTTGTTCGTGAGTTGTGGCAATTGTCCCGATTGCAACTCCATAACCCGTTGCAGCTAAACCTGATGATAATGCCATAACACCCAATGCAATTTTATGCGGGCCAATTTCCAATTGTGGTAAACCCAGGGCAGGCATTATATAAACCCCAACCATAAGCATTAAAATGAATTGTACAAATGATACTCCAAGGAAAACAAAAATCTTACTGAACATTACAGTTACAAATGATCCGGGCATTGTTTTTAACCTGAAGGCACTTCCATCGTCACGTTCTTTTATAATATTTCCTGCTAAAGGAAGAACAATAAAGAACATTGCAAACATTGTCCACGCAGGAACATTATGTTGTACAGAGTTTGGTAAGATTTCCTTTTCAGTTGTCGATGCATAAACTTCCTGATATTTAATAGTTTCAAAACTTTCGAATTTAATAGGTTTTTGATCAGGCATCAATTGAGCCATGGCTTCCGAAAAATTTCTAAAGAACATCTCTATTTCAAGCTGTGATGTAAATTCTTCTAGGGAGCTCATCACCATGTTTTTAAATGAGTTACTGATAGCAGGATCAATATAAATAGTAACGTCTATTGTACTTTTTTTAGTTCTTTTCTTAACTCCGGGAATATTAAACGATTTAAATGATTTATTAATTAAAGCATTTACATTGCCACGAATGGCATCAGTTGCTCTTTCCGGTATTATAATCCCAATTTTGTAATTACCTTTGGCAACTAATTCTTTAGCTGTTTCTTCTGTTATCTTTTCTCCGTTTATTTCTTCAACAATCTGAAAAAATTCTGATGCGTATAAACCATCACTAATTGCTTCACCCAAACTGTCTTTGTCGTTATTTACCAAAATCATAGAAATATTGACTTCCTTAACAGTTTTGAAGGTTGCGTCCTGTATTACGGTCATTATCAGAATAAGAACTAAAGGCATAATAAATAAAATTGCCAGGCCGGCTCTGTCTCTGATAAGTACTAATAATTCCTTATATATTGATGATAATAATCTTAACATACTTTTTTAATTTAAAATTCTATCCTTTAAGGTATGGTTATGAATAATTGGTAAAGTTGTAATCTTTTAAAATACTGGAATACTGGAATACTGGATATTTGGAATGATGGAATGACATCCTAGAGCAAGACAAATTGCGTGGTAACATCAGTTTCTCAATTTTCCAATTTTCCAATTTTCCATTTATCCTATTATTTTTACTTGAAGCCTTTTTACGACAATATTGTATGCATCTAACATTAAGAGTAGATTTTTTCAACATTATTCGTCGCGTAATGCTCTTCCTGTTATATTTAAAAAGATACTCTCTAAATCAGTATATTCCTCTTTGCCGGCTATTAATTCTTTAGGTTTGCCTTCTGTAAGAATTTTACCCTGGTCAATAATAGCAACTCTTGAACAAAAATTTTCTGCTTCTTCCATATAATGCGAAGTATAAATAATTGTAGTACCTTCTTTATTAATATTCTTGAGATGCTCAAGAATAACTGTTCTTGATTGAACATCAATTCCTACAGTAGGTTCGTCAAGATAAATGATTTTAGGTTTATGAAGTATTCCTGCAATTAAATTTATCCTGCGTTTCATACCTCCCGAAAAAGTTTTTATCCGGCGATTTGCATTTTTTTCTAAACCAAACAATTCAAGACATTCGTCAATTCTTGTTTTTAAATGTTTGCCTTTTAATCCATACAAATGACCAAAGAATGTAAGGTTTTCTTTGGCAGTTAGTGACGGATAAAGTGCAATTTCCTGTGGTACAACACCGATTATACTTTTAATTTTTTCAGATGAATGCTGAAACTCCATTCCATCGATAAATACATTGCCAGAAGTAGGTCCAAACAATCCACACAGAATTGATATAGTTGTGGTTTTACCTGCTCCGTTAGGGCCAAGCAAACCATAAATCTCACCTTTATCAATATTCAGATTTATATTATCAATGGCAGGAATATTTGAACCTTTATAATATTTGCTTAGATATTTTAATTCAATAATATGTTGATTTTCCTGCATTATTTTATCAATTTTTTTAATTCAATAAAAAATCTTTCTTCATCATCTGCTATTTCAAGCATTAAGTTTGCCACGGTATTGTATCCGTCAGGATCGGATGAACGGCCTTTACAGGTTTGTGCTGCTTGTGATGAGAAATTTCGCCATTTATCACCAATTTTTGTCATTTCCTTTGAAAGTTCATTGTATCTGTCATCTTGCATAACTTCGGCAACTTCCTGTAAAAATGCGGCATAAATAAATCTGAATCCTGCGCCACCGGTTCCAATTTCTTCAAGCATACGAACCATTTGCGCTAAATAAGCTGCTGCTCTTTTAGGACCAAGTTTCTCAGGCCATTTTCTTACTCGTTTTGAAAGGTATCTTATTCCTTTTACACCAAATAAAGGCACAGGTATAGTAAGCATCCAATCTGCAGTTTGTTTTATCCCTTTATATATTGCTGATTTTAGGTCTATTTCTTCAGGTATGTTAATTGGATAATACATTTTGCCATTTGGGCTTAATGGTCCTTTAGCAAATCTTACCTTTTTTAGCTCTTCAGCAGTTAAAGTTGTTGCATACTCCATAACCGGATCGCTTATAAAGTATGTATTATCTTCCTTACCATAAACGGTCATGTTATGAGCATTAAAATGAAATCGATAGGCCGGAGGGAAATAGGACAGGTGATAAACTCCGCCCTGAATTCCAACAGGTAATTTCTTTTCAAGCACTTTATCCAGTTCAGCCATGGCTCTTTTAGGTTGCTTCCTGAATGTTTGTTTTTTCATTTTAATTCCTAATCGCTTTGCAGCTTTTGCGAAAATCATTCCGGGAACAGGTCGAAAAGATGCTATAGGAATTCCATTTAATTTAACAAAAGGCATGTAAGCAAAAAAGTATCCACTACCGATACCAAATATCATAGCTTCGCTTAAATTTAATCCATGATATTTTAATAAGCTGGAAATTACTCCGTTTTCACAATGACCGGCGGGTATATGTTCGAAATCAAGTTTCATATTTATTCTATGGTTTAAAATTTAATAATTCGTCTACGCTGATTCCAAAAACTTTAGCGTAGTTTTCTAATTGTTCTTGTTTAAGCTTTTTAAAGCCTTTTGGTTTTAAATGTTTTTTTACTTTCCATTTTGGTAATTCAACATAATCGGCCAGTAAAGTAATATTCATCAGGTTTTTTGCCATATAATGCATTATTGGGCTTGCTTTGCCTGATTTTATTTTTTCATCTGCAAAATCAATATCTTCCTGAATATCTTTCCATGCAAGATCATTGACAATATTCTTTGGTTCCCAACCCTTACTTAAAACCTTTTCGTATTTCCCCTTTTTATTAATGGCATATTGTACTTCGCGGGTTATTCCTTCAGTTATACCTTCGTCTTGTGGTACTTTATCTTTTTCCATATTTATTAAGTTTCAAGTTCAAAGTTCAAAGTGGTCAATGCCTAAATAAGGTTGACAAATTCGTCTATGTATACTAATTTCTACATTCTACATCCTGTATCCTAATTATTATTCATCAAGAAAGATTTTCATTTTACAATCTGCAATTAATTCATCATTACAAGTAATCTTTCCGTTTATTAAGGTTGTATTAAAAACTTTATGTTCTACATTAACTTCGGTTAAAATTATTTTTCCAATTGCTGGTAAATTATGAATCGTTAATTTTTGAACTGCACCAATATATCCTCTTGGAACATCTTTGTTTTCATTTCTGTATTCAAAACCAACACCAACTGCCGCGGTCTGAGCAATATTTTCAATTAAGCCTGGTTCCTGTAAGAATCCTTCGTTACAAAAAATATTACTTCCTAATATTTTAAAACTACCAATCGTTTGACCACTTTCAGCTTTATGTAATTTCTCAACCATAACCATAGGTGCACGTTGTGGAATAAATTGCATTATAGTTTCACCATCAGCAATTACATTGTCATATATTCCCATAGTGGTCCTTTTTTATTTCTCTGTCGTAATTTATTTATTATGGTTGTTGTATCTTCATCAGGGAAAACCCAACGCTTACGTGTTTTTAGAGCTCTTTCTTTTAATGTATCGTAATTTACATCTTTAGAAAGATAATATTTAGGTTCAAGTAAATTATCGTTTTTATCGATAACGCCTTCTTCAATAGCATATTGTTGAAGTTTTGTTCCAGGATATATTCGCATTCCGACAAAAGTAAAGAAAACTGTATTATCTATCAGCTTAGAATTTGCAAAAGTTTCATCTACTGTTGCATCAGTTTCTCCATATCCACCGGTAATAAGAAAATGTGCAAAATCTATTCCAAGTTTGTTACAAAGCTCTGATTTTTCAAGAACGTCATTAACGGTGAAATTTTTACCGTAAGTCTTTAGACATTTTTCAGAAATAGCTTCTGTCCCAAATTCAACATGCTGCAGACCAGATTTCTTTAAAACTTTTATTAAATCCTCATCGAAGTTTTTAAAAGTGAAATATCCGCCCCAGTGAATTTTAATACCACTGGCAATAATTTTTTCGGCGAGCTCATAATTATATTGGTTATTGATATTAAAGACTGAATCAGTAAAGAAAACATAGTCAATACCTTTCTGATAATATAATTTCTTTAATGTATCAACAATTTTATCAGTATTTAATGTTCGCACCTTTTTCCCTTCAATTAAAGGATAAGTACAGTATATACAATTGTAAGGGCATCCGCGCTTTGTTTGAATATTTAACATCCCACTTTTTTCCCAGTAAAAATCAATCAGGTTTTCATCAAAGTCCAGATCCAGATCGCTAAAATAGCTTTCATGCTTATTAAAAACACATTGTCCATTTTTCTTGTACACCAGACGATTTAATTCTGTGAAATCTTCGTTTTTATCAATACTGTTAATAAGCTTTAGCATAGTTTCTTCGCCTTCGCCGTAAACTCCAAAATCCGGATTTAATTTGTTATACATCAGTTCTGGGAAAATCGAGAAACCAGAACCACCTATGATAATTTTAGCATCGGAAACAATACGAATATTATCAATAACATTTTTATACTGAGTTACAAATTCCTCGCGATTGTATGAGTTCACATCATCAATATTTCTAAAAGAAACACCAATGTATTTAGGCTTATATTCTATAACAACTGATTTTAATTCTTCGATTGAAATGAAATTAAGATCCACTATTTTAGTTTCATATTTTGGCAGTTTTTCATTTAAATATGTGGAAATATATGAAAGCCCGATTGGATAAACCGGATAGGGGACAGTATATTGATTTGCTGATATGAATAATATTTTATTTTCCTTCATGTGCTAATCTGTTTTCCAAAACTGGTAATAATTAAACCATTGTAATGGATATAATTTTAATATTCTTTCAAATTCTTTAGCGTATTTTTCAACAAATTTTATTAATTCTTTTTCCTGTTCCTCGGGATCTTTAAACTTTTCAACAATTTCAGGAGCTGAAGCATAAAAATGATAATGAGTTTTTGATTCTTTCATAGCGAATGCAAAAGTAACAGGTACTCCGAATCTTGCTGCCAAATAAAAAGGGCCTGAAGTAAATAGTGCTTTCTGTCCCATAAAATCAATTTCGAAAACTTTACTTTCTTCAATAAAACGATCACCGGCTATAGCAATAAGTTCTTTGTTAATTAGAGCTTCGCTTATTGGTACAATATGAGTATAATCGTTTTGAATTGGAATAATATTTACATCCTTATTTACCAAAACATCAGAGATATAGTTTTTGATTCGCTGATGTTCTGCATCAAGCATGAGAATATTAATTTTTGTATTTAAACGTTCTAATAACTGACCCGCGACTTCAAAATTTCCAATATGAGCATTAACAATAATTCCTCCGGTTTTATTTTCAGCCATTTCGCGTAAATGATGTTCTCCATCAAAATTGTAAGTAAATTTGCCTTTTAAACCTCCAAGAATAGCAACCTTATCTAACAAGACTTGTCCAAAGACAAAGTAGTTTTTGTAAATACTCCACTTAGACTTTAACCAAGAATATTTTAATATTTTACGGAAATAAAAATAAGTAGCTTTTGAGCTGGTACGCGAAAAAAGAAAGTAATAAAATGCAACAAATAGAAGTATGAAATAAGCAAAAGACAGTCCTAAATACTTAAGGGTTAATACAAATATTTTATAGCCTAATACATTTCCCCGGGATTGTCCTTTCCATAATGGCATTGAAAAACCTCCAATTTCTTTCTAATCAATGATTAGTTAGCTTGAACCCTGTTTATGATATAATCATAAAAATCCTGAAGTGTTTTTATGCCTACAAAATCTTCGCCCTTTACTTTAAAACCAAAGGTTTTTTCAATAATTACCACAAGATCAACATAATCCAAACTGTCAATTTCTAATGTTTCTTTTAGGCTGGCTGTAGGAACAAGCTGATCTTCTTCAAGCTCAAATTCATCAATTAAAAAATAATTTACCTTAGTAATAATTTCCTTATTCTCCATTTTTATTCTCCCGCTTAATAAAATTATTTTATCTTTTTAACGATTAAGGATGAGTTTGTACCTCCAAATCCAAATGAGTTTGACAAAAATATATCAATATTATGATTTTTAATAGTTTCAGTAGCAATATTTAATTTTGCTGAGTGTTCATCAGGGTTTTCGAAATTAATATTAGGTGCAACGTAGGAGTTTTGCATCATCAAAACTGAATAAATAATTTCACTGGCTCCACCCATCCACATTTCATGTCCTGTCATTGATTTTGTTGAACTTACATAAGGGGTTTTTGGCCCGAATACTTTACTAATAGATTGTGCTTCGTTTAAATCTCCAACGGGTGTTGCTGTTGCATGAGCATTTATATAATCTATTTGTGCAGCTTTAAGCTGAGCATCTTTTAAAGCCATTTCCAATGATTTTGCAGGACCTACGACATTTGGAACAGATATATGATCTCCATTCGATGAAAAACCGTATCCAATTACTTCAGCAATAATTTTAGCGCCTCTTTTTATTGCAGATTCGTAACTTTCTAATATTACGGTAGCAGCACCTCCACTGGGAACCAATCCGTCACGATCGCGATCAAATGGTCTGCTTGCTTTTTGTGGTTGATCCTCTCGAACAGAAAATGCGTTTAATCCATCGAAACTACCCATTGAATGGTAATTAATTTCCTGTCCACCACCACAAATAATAATATCCTGTAAGCCACTTTTAATAAGATGATAACCCAATCCAATAGAATGAGAACCGCTTGCACATGCTGCACTAACAGTAAGATTAATTCCCTTTAAACGGAAAATGATAGATAAATTCATTGTAATAGTTGAATTCATCGATTGAAAAATAGCCCCGGAACCTACAAGTGCTGTATCCTTTTTTTCTTTTAATATATCATAAGATTCAACAACGGATTTGGCGGTGCTATCATTTCCATATAAAATACCTACATCGTTTTTATCTAAAAAATCTTCTTCTATTCTTGCCTGTTTTAATGCTTCAATAGTAGCAACATAAGCGTATTCACTTTCTTCTGCCATTCCAACTCGCTGACGACGTTTTAATTCTCCTTTTAAATCAGGACGTTCTATAATTCCGGTTAAACCAGAACGAAAACCTAAATCTTTTCTTAGTTGTTCAAAACCAATTCCTGATTTTCCGGTATAAAGCGAATTATTTACTTCTTCAATATTTTTACCAATAGTGGAATAAATTCCCATTCCTGTTATTACCACTCTATTCATAGGTTCGTATTACAGTGTTTTATTTATTATGTATAAAGTCCTCCGTTAACAGAAATCACTTCGCCTGTTATATATGATGCTTTGGGTGAAGCAAGGAACGAAACAACATTTGCTACTTCTTCAGCATTTCCAAATCTATTCATTGGAATCATTCTTTTATAATCTTTTTCTTCCAATTCAGCAGTCATGTCTGTTTTAATAAAACCGGGTGCAACACAATTAACCGTTACATTTTTCTTTGCAACTTCCTGAGCTAAAGCTTTGCTTGCTGCAATAACACCACCTTTTGCAGCAGAATAATTTGTTTGCCCCGGTAATCCCTTAATACCTGACAAGGAAACTACGTTAACAATTCTACCATATTTGTTAACAATCATATCTTGTATTAAATGTTTTGTAATATAATAAAAACTATCAAGATTTGTGTTTAAAACATCTTTCCAGTCTTCATCTTTCATCCACACAATTAAAGCATCTTTTCTGATACCGGCATTATTTACTAATACCTCAATTATAGAATCAGGATTTTTTTCTTTCCAGTTATCTAAAGAAGTTTTAATTTCTTCAGGATTAGAAATATCAAATTGCACTAACTCTCCTGAGCCGCCATTGTTTTTTATTTGATTTAAAGTATCTTCAGCTTCCTCAGTATTACTTCTGTAATTTATTAAAACATGATATCCTTGTTTAGTAATTTCTAAACAAATTGCCTTTCCTATTCCTCTTGAACCTCCTGTAACTAGTGCAAACTTCATTATTTTATACGGTTTGGTTGTTTTTTAATTAAGTATTGTTTGATGTTTTCAATATGCGGATATATTGGTGCATCTTCAACAAATTTCGGGACAATTAATCTCATCTCTTCATATAATTCTTTAGCTGAATTGGAAAGCTTGTCTTTGAAATTCATGAAATCGATAATCTGCAACAGACTTATGAATTTAATTGCTAAAACTTCAAATGTATTTTCTACTACTTTCTTGGTTATTAATGCCGCATTTGTTCCCATGCTAACAATATCCTGGTTATCTCCATTGTTAGGGATACTATGAACATACATTGGATTCGATAAAGTTTGGTTTTCGGCAGTAGTAGATGTTGCAGTAAACTGAGCAGCCTGCATTCCTAAGTTAAGACCTAAAGTACCTAAATTAGCAAAAGGAGGAAATTTTTCGTTCAATTTATTATTGTAAAGATAATTCAGTTGTCTTTCAATAAGCATCGTCATTTTTGTGATAACGATTTTCATTTTATCCATTTCCAAAGAAACATAATCACCATGGAAATTACCTCCATGAAAAACATCAATGTTTTCTTTATCTATAATTGGATTATCATTAACTGAATTTACTTCATTCACAAGTACTTTTTCTGCATTTTTTAGTGTTTCGTAAACAGGGCCTAACACTTGTGGAACACAACGGAGCGAATAATATTCCTGAACCTTATCTTTAATAATCCCAACTTCGACATTATTTTTATATAAATGGTCTGAACGTTTTTTTATTAATTTACTTGACTGAACCATTTTGCGCATTTCTGCTGCAATAAGGTTTTGGCCTTCGTGAAGTTTTACTTGGTTAAGTTCCTTAGAGAAATGATCGTCGTAAGATTCTACTACTTCGTTGATTATACTAGCTGAAATAACAGCCCAATTAAGAAGATTTTTAGAATGAATTAAATTAATCATTCCGATACCAGTCATACAAGAGGTACCATTAATTATTGCAAGTCCTTCGCGTAAATGAACTTTTAAAGGAACAAGTTTGTTCTCTTCAAAAACTTCTTTTGCAGGACGGAATTCACCATTAAAGCAAATTTCACCTTCGCCAATTAAATTTAAAGCCAGATGTGATAATTGAACTAAATCACCACTTGCACCAACACCTCCATGCTCAAATATTTTAGGAAATATATTCCTGTTGATAAATTCTTTAAGAAGAATTACAACTTCTTTATGAACACCTGAATAGCCTCGCATAAATGTATTCAAACGTGCTATCATTAATGCTTTTACATAAATGTCAGGGATTGTATTCCCGGAACCAGCTGCATGGCTGCGAATAAGATTATATTGTAGCGCTATTTGATCCTCTTCGCTAATTTTATATTGAGCCATAGGACCAAAACATGTGTTTATTCCATAAATCACTTTGTTTTTAGAAAAATCATCTAAAAATTTAAAATTGTTCTGTACTTTTATTAAAGCTTCTGAGTTTAAATCGACTTTTTCTCCTTCAAAAAGAATTTTGTAAAAATCATCAAGATTTAGATTTTCACCCCCTATAATTATCATCTCTATTTTTGGTTATAAGTTAAAGTGGTTAATTATTTAAACCGTTTAGTTTTTTGTCGTTTTTTTAAGTATGCAAATTTAATAAATACTTTTAATAATCCTTAGATTCCAAGATGTTTTAAGTAAATATTTTTATCAAATAACAATAAGATTCCATGAAAGGAGTTGAACATTATGTCAAAAATTCGCACAAACTTATATAAAGCCTATATACCTAGGTAAGTAGTATAATTCCCGTATTGTTTATAAGAATTAATTTTGGCAATAATTTAATTTGAATTATTTTTGTAAACCAAAAATTTGGCTTAATTTTCTATATCACTGGTAAAATCCTAATAGATTTTTCAAGATTGATTCGAAATGGAAGTCTGAATTTAGTAAGAAAAAAGACTTGAATGAAAGAAAAAGATGCTTACATAGATTATGAACCTCAGCAACTTATAATGTATGTTGAAAAAGAAGACGGTACTTTCGGTCCGATTCAGACAGGTTCGTATATAACCAAAAATTATCTTGATGATTTTTGGGAGAAAATGTTGAAACTTAAAAATTCATTACTCGAGCAGCTTAAGAAAAATGAGATTACGCCTATATATTTTTATAAGCTTATTCATGATTTTAATGATGTTGAATTAGCTCGAAGAACAGGAATTCCTGTTTTTAAAGTAAAACGTCATCAAAAAGTTAAATCATTCAGGAAAATAAAGTTATCAGATTTGCATAAGTATGCTTATGCTTTTGATGTTCCTGTTTCAAATTTGTTTCAGGCGATTGTGGTTGAAGATAATGAAAATAAAGCCGAAACTGATGTCTCAAAACAACCAATTATAGTGAAACAAACAAGAACAGAAAATCCTTTCGTTGTAATTACAAAAATTGAAGTAAATAAGAAATGATAATAGAATCTTTTAAACACAATATGGCAGCTCATTGTGAGTCTGGTACATTAACAGCATTATTAAAACATAAAGGTCTGGAAATTACTGAACCAATGATTTTTGGTTTAGGTAGTGGTTTGTATTTCGGTTATTTAAGCAGGACTCCTAATTTAAGTTTTCCGATGTTTATTTTAAGAACAAAACCGGGAAAATTAAGAAAGAAGATTGCAAAAAGAACAGATATTAAATTTAAAACACAACGTTTTAAAGATAAAGATAAGGCTGAGCAAGAATTGGACAGGTTAATTGAAATCGGAATTCCGGTTGCTTGCCAGGTTGATTTTTACTATATGGATTATATTCCGCAATGGGAGAGAGTGCATGCTAATATCCACTTTATTACAATTGTTGGTAAAGAAGGAGATGAATACCTGGTGAGTGATAGTTATTATCCAAAATTAGCTCGTATTCATAAAGATAAGCTGAGAAAAGCCCGTTTTGCGGGTGGATATTTAGCTCCAAAAGGGTTCATGTATTATATTGAATCTGTACCTGAAAGTGTTGATTATAAGAAATTAGTTCCGGTTGCGGTTAAAAATACAATTAATAATATGATTGGAGTTCAACCTCCGTTCATAGGTGTGAGAGGAATACGAACTTTTGCAAAAAAACTTCAGGGATGGCCAAAGTTAACCAGAGATATTGATCATTTGTCACATGAAGTGATGAAAATTAATATTTTTCTCGAAGATCAGGGAACAGGCGGAGGCGGATTCAGGTTTTTATATGCAACATTTCTTCGTCAGGCTTCTGAGATTCTTAATAATAATGAATTAGACGATATGTCAAAAAAGATGATGGAAATAGGAGATGGTTGGAGAAATATTTCTTACTTTGCAGCCAAGATTGGAAAGAATAGAGATCTTGGGCCTGAAAAACTTCAGGAACTGGGTAAGATGATAAATGAAAGAGCTGATGCTGAAGAGGTTTTTTATAATGAATTAAAAGCAGTAGTTGGTAATATTTAATATTTAAGATAGAATGGGAGAAAATATTAGTACTGATCTGAAGGCAGATATAAAAAAGATGATTGTTGAAACTTTGAATATGCAGGATATTACACCAGAGGATATAGAAGATGATTTACCACTTTTTGGGGGCGATAATACTTTAGGTCTGGATTCGATAGATGCAATTGAACTTGTTATGGCTATTCAGAGAGATTTTAAAGTACGTATCGATGATCAGAATCTTGCTCGTGAAGTTTTAAAAGATGTAAATTCAATTGCAGATTTCGTCCAAAGTAAATCTGAGTAATAGTTCACGGAGTATAATTAATTCCAATTTAAATTAGGATGAAAAGTGCTTACCTGACAGCAGGGATGAGACTATCCAGGTTCATAAAACTTATTATGAAAAACGGGATGTCTTTTTATCCAAAATATCTGGTGAGATTTTTATTTCTTTTTCAAAATGGAATTTGGGCTTCAATATTTCATAGAAAAGAGAAATCGGTTTATGAAGAGAAAATTAAGGATTATAAATTACCTGACGATCCTATCATAATAATTGGACATTGGAGAACCGGAAGTACTTTTTTGCATCAATTATTAGCAATAGACCCTAATTTAGTTACTTCAAATGTTTTTCAAGGCTCAATTCCCGACAGTTTCTTAACATCAAGAAAATCTTATGAACCGATAATGGGACGAGCCCTTAGGGGTACAAGGCCTATGGATCAGGTTACTCTAAGTATGGATGAACCATTAGAAGATGAGTATGCACTTTTTCGTTTAAGTAGTTATTCACCACTTGAACGTATAATCTTCCCAAAGTCAAATGAATATTTTTTAAACCAGTTTCCAGGATTTTTGCCTGAAGGTGATAAACTTTCAGAATGGAAAGAGGCTGTAAAATATTTTTATAAGAAATTAACTCTGGAAAATAACAAAACAATTCTGGTAAAAAATCCGTTTCATTCTTTTCGAATTAATGTTTTAAATGAAATTTTTCCAAAAGCGAGATACATTCACATAATTCGTCATCCGCACAGGGTTGTTCCTTCAACTATACGAATGTGGGATATTGTAGGTACACAAAATGCAATGAACAGAAAATGGATAAAACCGAATATAAAAGACACAAGCGATTTGTTATTAAGAATGTTGAAAAAAATTGATATTGATTTAAAAGGATTACCTGAAGACAGATATTACGAGATTAAATTTGAGGATTTAGAAAAAAATCCGGTAAAGGAAATAAAATCAATTTATAATCATTTTAATGTTCAATTTTCAGAAGAATTTGACAAACAAATTAACGATTTTTTAATTTCTGTAAAAGGATACCAGAAAAACAAATACACAATGCCGGAAGGCGACAAACTGGAAATCAATAACATCCTGAAATCATGGATGACAGAGAAAGATTATAGTTTGGATTAGTTTTTTTTTTTGATATTTTTATCCGTTCGAATAAGTAGAAAACAAATAAGATATATGAAATTTCAATTAATATTTCCAAAGTGGAGAAAGCTTGAAGGGCAAACAACTTTTAACCTGCCACCTCATGGTGCAATGGTTTTTGCGGCAACAATACCCGATTATGTAGAAGTTGAATTTATCGATGAAAATCTGGAAGAAATGCGTTTCGACGATGATGTTGATTTTGTCGGTATATCGATGTTGCTTACAACCCAGATAAAAAGAGGTTGGGCAATAGCTGATGAGTACAGAAAACGCGGGAAAAAAGTAATGTTTGGCGGTATTTCAACTATGTTACATGCCGAAGAAACGATGGAGCATGCCGATGTTGTTTTTCTTGGAGAGGCTGAAGGACACATGGAGCAGGTTTTTAATGATTTTAGAAATGGCGAATTGAAAAAGATGTATAATCACATGAACGATTTGCCCCCGATTGAGATTGTTGGCCCGGCACGTCGAGAACTGTATAAAAGAGATTTATATTACCACAAAGGAGTACAAATGCTTGATTTGTTTCATGCTTCGCGTGGTTGTAAATTCAATTGCTATCCATGTGCTGTGTCGTATTTAGGAGGAAGACAATTCCGTCCAAGACCAATTGATAAATCGATTGAAGAACTGGAAACAATTGACAACAACAGACTTTTTATTGTTGATAATTCTTTAGCTCAGGATACTCAGTGGGAAAAGGATTTATTTAAAGCAATGATCCCGTTAAAGAAAAAATGGTGTAGCCATACTATTGAGGATAAACCAGAAGTGCTTGATTTAGCTGCACAGGCTGGTGCATGGTATGTATATCAGGCAGTATTTGATACTTCTGATTATATTAAAAGGAGAGTAAAACAATATCATGATTATGGCATTGGTGTTGAGGGAACAATTTTATTAGGCCTTGATAATCAAACCGAAGATGATATAAAGCGACTAATTGATTTCTTATTAGAGATTAATCTTGATTTAGCAGAATTTACTGTTTTAGCACCATTCCCACATACAAAAGCATGGACAGATTTACGTAAACAGAACAGGATATTTAATTATAACTGGGACGATTATAATGCCGGCCAGGTTGTATATCATCCAAAACATATGAGTGCTGAAAGATTACAGGAGTTGTATCAGTATGCCTGGGATACTTTCTATAAAGATGAAACACAAGAAGAAAAAATGTTTAAACTTTTGAAGAAAGTGGTTTCTCGCGAGATAGAAGATGGCACATTCAGGAAACGCAGACAAGACTTATCAAAATCAAGTTTTGGAATAAATGTTAAAAATAAAATTGCTTAATAGTTATTTATAAAATGGAAACAAACGTAAGTAATTATCAGGATCAGATTTATCATTTTAACGGATTATGGGATCTTCCTTCAATTTGCGGATTGAAAATTATAAAGAAAAAAGATAATACAATTATTATTGCAACTGATTTGTTTGATAAAAATCCGGGAACATCAATTACCGAATGGAATACAAAACTGGCAAAAGAACTTTGTGATAAATATGAAATTGGCTATAATCAGCTAATTTTTATTGAACATACTCCAGACAAAAAAACGAAGCTGTCATTTAATCAGGAATCGTTTTTTAAAGTAGATTTTGATATTGAAGATGATAAATTTGAAAATCCTCAATGGCAAGAATTAACAAAAGAAGAAGTTGATAATTTAATAACAGAATAAATATAAAATAATGGCTCAAATTACTGATAAAACTAAAGATGAAGTAAAAGAAGTAGTGTTGGACTTTTTTGCTGAAGAATGCGAAATAGAAATTGATGAAATATCCGAAGATTCAAATATTATTAGTGATTTAGATGGTGATTCGTTAATGTTTTTGGAGTTAATAGAAATCTTTAAGAAGAAGTATAATTTAAATATCGAGTTAAAAACCATTGGTAAATACGCTGTAAAAAATCCTGTTCAAACTATTGGTGAATTAATTGATATGCAACTTCTAATTATTGAGCACGAAAATAATATTTTAGACATATAGAAAAAATTTCATGATTATTGGTTGTGGTATCGATGTTGAAGAAATTTATCGTTTCGATAAGCACTATTTTGAGAAGGGAAGATTATCAGATTTAGTTTATGATCTTTTTACATCAAAAGAAATTGAGAATTTTTCAATTTTTGGAAAAGAAGCCTTTTTAAAAGGCTTTTGTTTTAAAGAAGCTTTTTATAAAGCAATAAATAATAACGATGTAGATTTTAAGGATATTGAAATTATTTTTACAAACGAAGATAATTTTGAAATTTTAAAATCAAATAAAATCAATAATATTTTTAGGGAGTTAAAGATTACTGATATTGTAGCTAGTTCACAAATAAATGAGCAATATGCGGTTTTTAAAGTTTTATTGATAAAAAACTAAGTTATGAAAAATAAAGCAGCATTTATTTTTCCGGCATTTATTACTGAATTTACCCGAAACGAAATAGAATTTCTGGATAAAAACTCTATTGATTTTAATGATTATCTGCATAAAGCTTCTGTTGCTCTGAATATTGACTTACCTGAGTTTTCATATAATACTGATATATATAGAAACGATGAGCTAAATTCTCAGCTTTTAGCTTATTTATTAAGTTGTGCGTTTAGTGATATACTACAAAAGAAAAGTATTGTTCCTGAATTAATAGCAGGTTACAGTATGGGAATATATGCATCTTTCTATGCTGCAAAATCTATTTCTATTGAAGATGGTGCAAAACTTATATTTAGTGCTTATAACTTAGTAAACGATATAACCGGAACCGGAATTTACGGAATGGGAGCAATAATTGGATTGTCAACAGAAGATGTGGAAAATTTGATTAAAAATAGTACTCCGGATTTAGAAATAATTAATATTAACAACGAACATTCACTTGTTATTGCCGGGAAAAAAAAGGATGTTATTATAGTACTTAAAAAGGCAAAAGAAGAGGGTGCCTTTTCTACTGCAGAACTTACTATAGATACGCCTTATCATTCCAAATATCTTTTAAAATATTCAGATCGATTTGAAAATTTGGTGAATTCCTTTTCAATAAAAGAAGCAGTTATTCCTGTTGTTTCCACTTACGATCAACGAATATTTACTCAAGTTTCTGAAGTGAAAAAGGAACTCATTCTTAATTTAACCAGAAAAATTAACTGGTATAAAACAATGCAAAAACTGATTGAAAATAATGTAAGTGAAATTTATGAATGTGGTGCAGGGAAAGATTTAAAAAAAATCTCCAGATTTATTGACGGGAATTATAAAATGAAATCAATTTATAAAATATAAAAAAAGG
>JAIORB010000157.1 GCA_021108325.1 Bacteroidales bacterium
CCTAAAAATCTCGCATATGTAAAAAACGGGTTATTTAGGGACTATTATACAAATAAAGATGGAAAAGAAGTTACAAAGTGGTTCTATGCCGAAAAATCTATATTAATCTCCTATAATGCCGTGTTAAAAAACAGAGAATCTTATTTTACAATTCAAGCACTTGAAAATTCAATAATTGAAACACTCAATTATAATATGCTAGTGGATTTATTTGATAAACAACTATCATATAGAAATGAAATATTAATTGCTGAACTACAAAATGCTCTTATCCAAAAAGAAGAAAGAGAATATGAACTTTTAATGTTTGATGCCGAACATAGATATAAACTACTTTTACATCGATTCCCTAATCTTGATAAAAGAGTAAAGCAAAATATAATTGCTTCCTATCTTGGAATTGCTCCGGAATCTTTAAGCAGAATAAAAAAACACTTATCTTAACATAGGTCAATGTAATAATCAATCTTTGTTTATTAATTTGTATCATCAATTTCATTAAGCGATTTTGAATAGATATATTAAAAGGTATTACTATGAAAAATAATGTTATTAAGATAGCTGTATCTGCAGCTTGTTTGATTCTAAATGGCTGTATTAGTACAGTTCCACATAGTGGACAGGTTCAGGGGAATATGGATGGCGTTCCTCACGGTCTGTATGCAATTACCACTCATATTCGCGGGATTAGTATGTTTACAGGTTCCACAACAGCATTGATAGCTGCGGAGCCTACTGAAAATGGTTTCATAGCGAATAGCCGTCCACGAGCCGCAGGTGAATTACTAGGTGGTTTTCCTGGTTTTTACGTAAATATAGTCGGGAACAAGAGAGTTCCCGGCGGCGCTTTTTTGCATTGGTCTTCTCCTGCTCCGGTCAAGAATCAGAAAACTCATGGAGTTCTGAAATCCCCACGAGCAAACCTAAAAACAAATTTTTATTCGTATGATAAGCCAATCGAATTGCGTCTAATGGATAGTGAACGCTTATTTGGACTGATGACTATTGCCCCTGCAAATGCAAAAGATTTCCCTAAAACTGATTATTTAGCATTAGTTAACCGGATAGATACTGTACTTAAGGCACAACTATTTGATCCCGCTGCTTACGAGACATCTGAAACACACAATTTTCTTAATAAGCTCAGAAACACAAGCGGAAAAGTACGAGATGAGGCAGAATTTTTAATGTCCTGGATGTTCGCTTATGGTAGTCTTCCTTTTTCTCATTGCTATATAGGCCGTAAACTTGATCCCAGATATGAAGATGTATTTGCACAAGCGTCATCCACTTCACCACTTACAGTGGGTATGAACAAAGCTATTAGCATTGATGAAAATGGTGGAATAATAACTTTGCGTATTGCAACCTTTGAAGGAGACTCCTATGTTGAAATCGACAAAGCATTTGCTGATATCATTGAACGGAATCCTGATGGCCTTATCATAGACTTACGTGATAATCCTGGTGGTACTCACAAATCCAGCAGGATAGTAGCTTATCTAATTAAATCCGCATTAAATGCGGGAGTTTTCTTCAATCGACATGCAAGGACAAAAGTACTTGCTAATGAATTAAAGGATTTTCCTGAGGTGTCATTAGCATCCATACCTTCCACAAATGAACTTAATAATTTGATAAAAAAGCATAATGCATTTATAGGTATAATAGAACCTGCTGATTTAGTCTATAACGGACAGGTTGTCATTTTGGTAAACAGGGGAACTGCCTCCGCTTGTGAACCTTTGGTAGCAGGACTCCAGGATAATAAGCGTGCAACTATTATAGGAGAAAAAACAGCTGGTTCAATGTTATTGTCATCTGAATTTGATGTAGGTGGTGGCTGGTTACTATCTGTTCCGACTATTGATTATCTTACGATTCAAGGCATTCGTCTTGATGGCCGGGGTGTCGTCCCTGATATCGAAACAAGTAGCGAAGAGGCACCTCAAGTTGCCAGAGAGTTCTTGTTAAATACTTTGAGCCGATGAGTATTGGTATTACGCAGTGTTGAACCCTAACCGTAAACGCACTCAATTTAACAATTGTAGGGAATGAAGTGAATTTTAAGACTTGTGATAAACTTAATTTTCAGAAGAAAATCATGGAAAAAGCAAATATTCAAAATTTAATATCTTAAAAAAAAGGAGCTGATGATTTTATAAAAGGTAGAAAACATTGGTATACATCGAAATGAAAATGAGTAAAAACTACGCCCAACTTTTCATATTGCCAGCGTTGTGTTTATTGATAAAAGGAGGAAAAAATAGTTAATAGTTGGTGGTTTTGACTTACTGATTAATTGGTTCATTTATTTATAAACTTATTCCTAAACTAAAACTTATAATTATAGTTGTTAATAAATTATTTTATAATTGCTGATTTTATAAGATTAATAAGAATAGATTTATCTTTCTCAATTAACGAAAGAATCATATTAACCACACTTGTTTTATTAATACCTAAATCTTTTTCGAGATTTTCTAAGAGTTTATAATTATTTTTAGAAAGCCTGAAACCGGTATGGACTTTTAGTTCTGTGCTATTTCTTGTATTAGTTTGCATATGCCCTAATTTTAAAGTTAAACACACCATATCCCGTATCTTTATCAAACATTGCAACTCTATTTGTACTAAAAGATTTAGCAATAAACAACTTATCTTCTACTTTAGTTACTACACAAATTGATTTGTTTACATTAATAAAGTTACCAACCATAACATTTTTAAGGTCTTTAGGGAATATACCAAAAGTGCATTTAAGTATATTGTACTCTTCATTAATTGCTTGCATTTTATCTAGTTTTCCTCCTTTATCCGGATGATTTATTAACGACAATCTTCGATACTTTGATTTTAAATCTTTTTTCTCTTTAACATCTGTAAAATATGTCATAATTAAAAAATTTCTCTAATATACAATATTGTTTTACATTGTACAACTAAATTAGTATTTTTTTACTGTACGGCTTTATGTTTTATATTACCAGTACAAAGAATTCTTTTGTTACCTTATCTTTTAATTTAATAATGTATGAATTGTAAAAAGCATTTAAGTGAAGTCCAAGCTGTTAGGCTAAAATATATTGTGTTATGGGAGATGTCAAACCAACTTATCAGGAACTAGAACAAAGTGCAGCGAGTTCGACAGCTTGTCCGTCTAAAACGAGAACTATAAGGAATTAAACCAGGAACAAAAAATTTGAAATTTGAAATTTGAAACTCGTAATTAACCTAAATACTTTCTAAAAACAAGCGTTGCATTATGTCCACCAAAAGCAAAAGAGTTACTTAAAACAACATTTAAATCTTTTTTGCGTGCTTTATTCGGCACATAATCCAGATCCAAGTCAGGATCCTGTTCATCGAGGTTTATTGTTGGAGGAATAATTCCATCTTTTATTGCCAAAATACTAAATATACTTTCAACTGCACCCGCAGCTCCAATCGTATGCCCGGTCATTGATTTTGTAGATGAAACAGGGATTTTATATGCATAATCTCCAAATACCTTTTTTATAGCTTGTGTTTCGTATAAATCGTTAAGCATGGTTGATGTTCCGTGTGCATTAATATAATCCACATCAGAGGGCGATATACCGGCATTTTTAATGGCAAGCTTCATTGTATCCGCCATCCCCTCGCCATCGGGTTTCGGAGCCATAATATTATAAGATTCATTGGTAAATGCATAATCAACCAGTTCAGCATAAATTTTAGCTCCACGAGCTTTTGCAGATTCTTCAGATTCCAGGATCACAATACCGGCACCCTCGCCAATAACAAATCCGTCACGATTTTTTGAGAATGGACAACTTGCTTTTTCAGGCTTATCATTTTCAACGGAAAGAGCATAAATCTCATTAAAACCATCAATTTCTTCTTTATTGATAATTGAATCAGCACCTCCAACAATCATCATATCAGTACGTCCGGCTTTTATAGCATCGTAACCTAAAGCAATAGCAAAAGCCGATGAAGAACATGCCGAAGAAGTTGTAAAGTTTGGCCCTTCTATATTGTAGCGCATTCCAATCCAAGCCGACATGGCATTGTTCATTCGTTTTAGAATAAGATTTTTAGAAGTCGTTCCGTGTTCTGCACTTGAATCGCCAGTATTTACAACACCCAGGATAACACCAACCCGCTTTTTGTCTAAGTGATCAAAATCAATATTGTGTTTTTCAATAGCTTCTATAGCACAAACGTATGACATTTGTGTAACACGCGTCATTTGTTTTGACACACGCTTTTTGATTACGGATGCTGATTTTTCAGCAAACCCAAGTGGAAGTTCGGCAGCAATTTGTGTTTGATTTTCGGATGCATCAAACAAAGATATTTTTTTTGTCCCGCTTTTTCCTTTTATTATATTTCCCCAGGTTTCTTCCCAATCAAGGCCTAATGCTGTCAGCATATTAACCCCGGTAACAACTACCTTCTTAGCCATCTATTATTAATCGTTTACAAATTAGGTGATTCTGACCCCAAAAATAACAAAATAAATGATAAATATGATATAGGATTTGTATACAAAATCAGTTTTACAACATAATTCCGCAAAACTCTTCCATGCCTTTCTTTAGATTAAATAAATTAATCTGATAATCTTCTGAATATTTTTTTAAATACTTATCGGCAGTTTCCTTTAATTTACTTATAATTTCGTACTCTGTTTTTTGAGGTACATCCAATACTTCATAATCAGTGTCGTAAAACAAATTACTCGCATCTTTGCCGGAATCAGGGTAGCGTCTTTTTAACTCACTTAGCAATGGTTCGTATTTCTTTTTATCCGAATCCATTCTCGAATAATTCATAATGGCATTGTACATTGTATTATGTCCAACATGATCCATCATTTCAAATAATCCGAATTCTGTAACAAGCTGTTTTGCAATATCATCAAACTGCCTATACCCTAATCCTTTTTCTTTTAATAATTCAAAAGCAATTATCTGAATTTGTAGTAGCAATCTATTTAAAACAAAAGCATTATCTTCATTCTGTTCAATATAAAATCTTTTAATATCATCTAAAAATAATTTGGTTTTTTCAACAGTTAGATCATCAGTAAATTCAGACGAAATTATTTCCACTACATTCTTAAAAGCTAAAGGGTAAAAGAAATGTAACCCAATAATTCTGTTTTTTCGTTGTACACTTTCCGATAATTCTGAAGGTAAGATTGACGATGAATTTGAAGCTAAAATACACGATGGTTTAACTATTTCATCAAGTTTTTGGAACAATACAGATTTTATTTCCGGTTCTTCTATCACTGATTCAATAATTAAATCACATTCTGATAAATCAGTTAGATTATTAGTTATTCTGTATTTATATCTTATATCAAATATTTCCTGACTTATAATGCCATGTTTTAGCTGTCTTTTAATTTTCTTGTGGTAAGTATTCCGAAGTACTTCTTTATGGTCAGCATTTCGTGTAAACCACATTATTTCATATTCAAAATCAGACAAATAATTAAATATATCTGATCCCATTTTACCACTTCCTACTATACCTATTGTTTTAATTTCATTCATTATAATATCTATTTCGTCCCTACGGGACTTCTTATTTGAAATTTCTTGATATATAAAGTCAATTCCTAACGAATAAGATCTTCTAATTCGTATTATTTACCAGTTCCGTCAGGAACTAAAATTAAGCAATTAAAAATAAAAGCTGCCTAAACAGACAGCCTTTATTCAATTAGCACTTTATATGACTCTATGAAAAGAATCCTAAATTAAAAGAATCCGAACTTAAAAGATGCGTTAAACGACAAGTTTGAAAGATCTTCATCAGTAATATCCACAACATCAAAATTTGTTCCGTAAACTAATCTATATGATGCTCCAACGCTAAATCTAATAAATTTAACTAAATTAAATTCTATATTAATACCCGGCTCAACAATAAAAGCAGCTGAATTATCAATTGTATTATAATCGTACCAGAAATCATCATAATTATTTTCTTCATAAAATGAATATCCTCCGGCACCTACCATTACAGGAATAGAAAAATGAATTGCTTTTTTTCTGAATAGTGTATATTCCATTGCTAAACCTCCATACCCCATACTCATACGTACAGTAGTATCCGGAGTATTAGGAACTGGGAATGTACTTCTTGTAGTTAAACCATAACCTCCTAATCCAATTAAAAAATCATTGTTCAATATGGCTCCTATTCTACCACCAACAAGCAAACCATAATCATCATAGGTATCACTTACTTTAAATTCAGGTCCTATAAATCCACCAGTGAATTTTAGGTTTGTTTCAGAAAAGATAGTATTAATATCGCTTCCTCTTTTTTCTTTAGTTTCCTCTTCTTGTTCTTGAGCAAAGCTTACTTGCACAAATAATGCTAATAATAGAATTGTGAAGATTTTTTTCATAACCTTAAAATATTTAATTGTTAGTTAATAAATATACATTTTTAAATTTACATGATTCATTTAGCATAAACTATGCCAAACTAATAAAATTTTAATGCATACCCAGCTTGCATAAATTTACTAACTTCTGTAACAAAACTTAAGATTAAATCATTATGAATTAAATTTTCTTCGCGAACAATTTTATCAATTGAAATAAATGCCATTGGTGGTCCGACATAACCCATGGTAGCCATTTTAGTATATAGAGTATCTCTTGGAATTCCAAGCTCATCACATTCATCCATTATTAATTCAGAAATATGTTTTGATGGAAAATTTACCTGGAAATATTTTAACTCGCTTAAATTAATTGGGTATTTATTTAGCATCCTTTTTAGTCCTTTTAAGAAAACACTTCCATCTTCATCATGAAAATGTGTACGAAGTTGTTCATTAAACATTTGTGCTAAATGATGATAACCCAATTCAAATTCTTTTTTTGGATTCATCCAATATGCAGGGCGCTTATTCAACATTGCCGATGGCTTTTTACCGCCTACAGACTCCATATAGGTATGTTCCACAAATAGTCCATCCTTTTTTTCATCTGCAGCTTGTAAAACTAATGCACCTGCTCCATCACTCAAAAAATAACGTAGAAAAAGTTCTTCCTTTTTTACAATTGGTTGATTATAATATTCAGCCCTTAGCTCCGATGAAGACATACTGGAAGATAGAACCAAAGCATTTCTGTATCGGCCTGACTTAATAAAATCACCTGCAATCAATAAAGCTTTGTAGGCCGAAGTACAATTGGCATGAATCGACATTTCACCACATTGTTCAATACCCAGCGCTTCCTGAATCCAAACCGAAGCTGTTGGCATTTGATCCTGATGAGCGCTTCCATAAACAATTAAATCAATATCTTCAGCTTTAATACCTGCTTTTTCAATTGCCTGCCGTGCTGCTTTAACCGACATGGTAATATTATCATCAGTAAACTCACGTGTTTCAGGGTCAATAGCAAAATGGTAATAATCAACTTCAAGCATTTCTTTCATTAAATTCTTCATGCGATGCAGCCATTTCTGAATTTTCTTTGGTGCTTCAGTTAATTCGCCCAAATAATTATCAACTTCGTCAATAGTTATTGGATTCCCCGGCAAATAAGAACCTGTACCGGTAAGTTTTACATATATTTCTGATGATTTATTTTGATTCATTTAATTCCCTTTTTTCTATAAAGATTTTAATTCTTTAATAAAACCAGTACTCAATTTTTCGGCATTAATTACAGCGTTTTTTAACACTTCTTTTGTAGGTACAATACTGTGCACAATTCCCCATTCTTCTGTTTCCTGTGGAGAAAATGTTTTTCCACTAAGTATCAATTCTATTGCCAATGATTTTTTAACAACTTTTGGTAAAATATACGTTCCCGTACAACCGGGAATTAACCCAAATGTTGTTTCAGGTAATCCTAAAACTGCTTTTTCGCCACATATAATGTAATCAGTACACAAAGCAAGCTCAAAAGCAGAACCTAAACAAACACCACGGATAGCAGCTATTACCGGGATTTTTAAATCTTTTAATGAATAAAAAATTCTGCTATTTCTATTTAAAAAATTGCTGATTTTTTTAATGTCACCACTCTGAACATGACTCCTGTTAATAATTCCCAATAAATCATCTAATACGGCTCCGGAAGAAAAGTGTCTTCCATTACCATGTATTATAACAGCTTTGATGTCAGCTTTTTCAACAACTTCAGTTCTCCACCAATAAAACTCCTCAAAAAATGCTGAATCCATTGGATTCGATGGAGGATTATTTAGTTCTAAGAATCCGATTTTATCTTTTATATACCAATTTATAACTGTAAACATATTATTCAATAACAACTAAAGTTGAAACAAAATTTCTTGAGTGCGAAATAGATACCTGTACATTTCTTATTTTCTTATCATCAATTTTATCTTTAACCCTTCCTTTAAAAGATATAACAGGTTTTCCATTCTGCTCATTTTCAATTTCAATATCCTTAAACTCATTATTTAGTTCTAAAAAATCTAGAATGGACTTTTTAATTAAATATCTTGCTCCCAAACTCTTAACAGGATTTTTATGTTCAACCGATTTAAGTTCCTTATCAATAAAATAGTAATCGTCTGAATGCTTAGACAAGATTGTTTCTATTTCATCAAGCGATTTAACCCGAACAATTTCTTTATACATTTTAATTCTGGTAACGATCCTTTACTTTTACTGCTAATTTACAAAATAACTCTGTTTCAATCTTTAATGCTTCCTCTCTGCTTAATCTGCTTGCGTTATGTATTGCCTGCATAGCATAATGAATTACTTCAATAGAACGGTCCAAAGTAAAACTTTTTAACTTTTCCATTGCCAAATCAAAAGAATCTTTCTTTTCCGAAATATAGTCAATCAATCCTATTTCTTTTGCATTATGTGCATTTATCATATCTCCTTTTAAAACAATCTCAAAGGCTTTATTCCTTAACAAGCGGGCAATTCTGTATCCACCTCCTAAGCCGGGAATCAATCCATGGTTAGTTTCCGGAAAAGCAAACAAAGCTTTTTCTGAAGCAATACGTATATGGCATGCCAATGCAATTTCCAGTCCACCACCAAAGCAGACACCATTTATCGAAGCAATAACAGGTATATTAAGATTTTCTATTAATTCAAGAAGTTTCTTTCCCTTATTAATTTTTTCTGCTAATAGATTTTGATTTTTGGCAAGCTCAATTAAATTTTTAAGATCAGCACCTGCTGAAAAATTACGACCAATTCCTTGAATAATAATTCCTTTTAATTCTTCTTCAGATGTCCATTTTCTTAACAGCTCAATATCTATAAAATCAGGTTGATCCAAATAATTTTCTTTACCATTCGATATAGATAGTATTCCATAATCTCCCTGTCTTTCCCAGCTTAATATGTTAGATTGATCCATTTAGTAAAGTTAATTTACAATTACCAATAACTCTTCTGGAATATCCTGAGGAGTACGTTCTTTATCAATTAAAAGAGTTTTAACCTGAGCCTTTGCAGCTTTAAATTCTGAACTTAAATTCAAAATATCATGATTAAAAACCAAATAAGGTGCGTCATACTTTACTGAAGTTGCAATTTCGATTTTATCAAACAATTTTAACTCACGCATATAACGAATATTGGTTTCAGTAACAACCAATAATAATCCCTTGGTTAATAACGAGTCTAATAATCCGGTTTGCTGAAGTATTTTCCATCGGGACTGCTCTATATAACTAATATACACAGCATTGTTAACATGACCGTAAGAATCTAATTCATATCCACGTACTTCAGTTTTAAAACTATGTTTCATTGCTTTTTGAATTGACTGGTAAAAATAGTCAGAAATTCGGAGTTTTTTTAATTTTCGTCAAAACACGGTGGGTTTTTATCTAAAAAAGTTTTCTATTTTTATAAATTCATTATTTGACCTTGACATGCAACAAAAAGTAAAAATTCCTAAATATCCGCCAGCTAAAATATTAAAAATATTTGAACGATTTCGTTATTTTCTGGTTCGCCTATCCCGAAAACTCACACCTGCAAATGTTGCAATTATTGAAATGGTTCAAGGATTTTATGTGACACGTGCTATTGGTGTTGCTACCGATTTGAACTTAGCCGAACATTTAAAAAAAGATGAAAAGTCAATAATTGAACTTGCCGAATTAACTAAAACACATAAAGAATCACTATACAGGTTAATGCGAATGCTGGTCAGTCAGGGAGTTTTCATTGAAAAGAAGAATCATTTTTTTGCAAATAACAAATTATCGCGAACTATGCTTAATCAGCAAAATTCCATGCGACATATGATTATTCACCAGGTAAATAGTATTAACTGGAAAATGTTTGAAGAGCTGGATCATGTTGTTAAAACAGGCAAAAATGCAGCAGAAAAGGTTTTGGGAATGGATGTTTTCGAATATCTGGAAAAGAATCCGGATAGAAACGAAATATACAATCAAGCCATGACAAACTCATCTATAATGTTGAGTTATGCCATACTATCCGAGTATAATTTTAGTAAGGTAAAAAACATTATTGATATTGGCGGAGGACAGGGAATTTTACTTGCTATGATTTTATATAAATACAAATCAATTAAAGGGAAAGTATTTGACCTTCCGCATGTAATTGAAGGTGCAAAGAAAATTTTTGAGCAATATGGAGTTTCTGATCGGGCAGAAACTATTTCCGGTAACTTTTTTGAGACTATTCCTGCCGGTTCAGATATGTATTTTCTAAAAAGCATTATTCATAACTTATCTGATGATCAAAGTATTGACATATTAAAAAAAATCAAAACAGTATTACCCACAAATGGTAAAATATTGATCTTTGAACCTATTATTGAAAATAATAATCGATATTCTTTTGCAAAATTATATGATATACAAATGCTTGTTGGCCGAAGTGGTGGTAAAGAACGTACCCGTAAAGAATTTGAAGAGATTATTCAACAATCGGGTTTGAAATTAAATCGCATTGTACAAACAGCAGCCCCATTTTCTATTATTGAAGTTAAAAAGTAAACATTAAATATTTGTAATCATGAAAAACAAATTAGACAATAATATTCTTAATAACATGAGTAAAGATCCGGGAAACTGGAAAGGTCCTTTTTATATTAACAGAAAAGATCCACGATTATCAGTTCCTAAACAGGATCCATCGTTAGGATTTACATTTAATTTTGCAAGTCCATTCGCTTATTTAGCTATTTTAGCTATAATAATTATTTTGGTTGTATTCGCTTTACTTAGTTAGCAATTGAAAATAAGAAGTTTGTTTTAACAAATTATCTTTATTCATCAATCTAAATAATTTATTTTTGCCCTATGAATCTTTTACTTGCGTTTATTTTTTCCATTTTCGTTCTCCTTCTTGGTTTATTTCCTTTTTTTCTACTTTATCAATTATCAAACCTATTATATCTTTTTATTTATCTGATTTTTGGATATAGGAAAAAAGTTGTCATTCAAAATCTTAAAAATTGTTTTCCTGAAAAAAATGAGAAAGAAATCAACAAGCTCCTTCCTGCTATTTACAAGAACCTTTCTGATAATATTGTAGAAGGGGTTAAGGCTTTTACAATGACTCGTAAACAAATTGTTAAACGCCATAAAATTTTAAATCCTGAATTATTAAACGATTATTACAAATCAGGACTAAGTATAATTGCAGTTACAGGACATTATTGCAACTGGGAATGGGGTAGCTTATCAGCAAGTTTACAGACCAATTATAATATTGTAGGTTTATACAAACCTTTAAGCAATAAATGGATTGATTCATTTATGCGTTGGAGCAGAGCAAGATGCGGGACTATTTTAGCATCAATAAACGAAACGACATCTACTTTTAAAGAATTTAAAAATATTCCCACAGTATTTTTAATGGCTGCGGATCAGAGTCCTGGTCCTAAATATAAAGATAAAGCCTACTGGATAAATTTTCTGGGAAGAGATACTGCTTTTTTACATGGACCTGAAAAACATGCCAGAGCTAACAATTACCCTGTTATTTACATTGATGTACAAAGAAAGAAACGTGGTTATTATACAATTGAATTATCAGTTCTTGCAGATAAACCATCTGAATTAGAAGATGGAGAAATTACATCCAGATTTGCTAATAAACTTGAATCGGTAATTTACAAAGAACCTGCTAATTGGTTATGGTCACATCGTCGTTGGAAATTAAGCCGATAAGTACATTTTTTCAATCAAATCATGATATTGCTTAGCAATAACTTTTCTACGAATCTTAAGTGTATTTGTCAATGCTTTATTATCAATGCTAAACGTTTCAGGCAATAAAGTAAATTTTACAACCTTTCTATGAGGTGTTAGTTCTGCCTGACACAAATCGATTCTTTGTTGTATAAAATTATTAATTTCATTATTTGAAGCAATCAAGTCATTATTATCAGGATCTAATCCAAATTTAATGGCTTGTTCTTTTAAATTTTCAAATGAAGGAACAATTAATGCAGTTATATATTTTCTATTATCTCCTATAATAACAAGCTGTTCTATATACTTATCCTGTCCTAACAACAATTCCAACTTTTGCGGAGAAACATATTTCCCACCTGAAGTTTTTATTAAATCTTTTATGCGATCCGTCATAACCAAGTACTCATCATCCACAATATAGCCTTCATCTCCGGTCATGTACCATCCGTCCTTCAAAACTTTGGTTGTTTCTTCAGGTTTATTAAAATATCCTTTAAAAATTGTTTTTCCTTTAACCAGAATTTCTTTTTGTTCTGAAATTTTCACTGATACTTCAGGCATTATGCTTCCACAATAATCGAAGTTATATTTATCGTGTTTAAAACAAGACACGGTAGCAGTGGTTTCTGTAGCACCATAACCATAATTAATAAATATTCCTACTGCATGAAAAAATCTGAGTATTTTTGGATTAATTGCAGCTCCGGCACATGGCATTTCTTTAATTTCTCCACCAAAAATTGATCTTAATTTTTTTAATACCAATTTGTCTGCAATAAATCTTTTTAATTCTAATAAACCAGGTGCTTTCTCAGAATTTTTCAGATATTCAATGTACTTATGCCCAATTGCAATTGACCAGTTAAAAATTTGTTTTTTAAAAGATGGCCATTTTTCTGTTTCTTTTTGAATTCCGTCATAAGTTTTATCAAAGAAACGAGGCACGGTACACATTACCGTTGGTTTAACCACGGGGAGTTCATCAATAACTTCTCGCGGATTTTCCAGAAATACATTTGTTGCTCCACAATATAACAGAAATAATGTCCATGTACGCTCAAATACATGACTCAAAGGCAAAAAACATAATGAAATATCATTTTCATTGATATTCAATCTCTCATAATTAATTTTAAAGGCATTCATAAAATTATCATGTCCTATCATACCTCCTTTTGGTTCTCCTGTCGTTCCCGAAGTATAAATAATTGTAGCTAAATCATCAGGTTGAATTTCCTCTATAATCTGGTCCAGTTTTGTGTTAAGCTGATCATCATCTGATAAGTCCAGAAAACCTGGCCATGCTATAAAGCGGTCATCATTTTTAGGTAAATCACCTTCAAAAACTACTATTTTAGCAAGAGTTTTACAGTGATCTAATAACCAAACTGCTTTTTCAATTTGCTTATTACTCCCGACAAACAATAATTTCATTTCAGTTTCATCTACAATATATTTAATCTCTTGTTTCGAAGCTGTTGCATAAAACGGAACAACTATTCCCCTCACAGCAAAAATCCCCAAATCTGAAATCATCCATTCCGGTTTATTACTACTCAGGATACCTATTTTATCATTATGTCCAAAGCCAAGAGAAATAAGAGATTTCGAAACTTTATTAGTTTGGACAAGCAAAACATTCCAACTTAAAGATTCATATTTCCCGTTTGTTTTATTTTTAAATTTAAAGACCTGGCGATTCCCGTAATGAGAAGCACGTTCTTTCAGCAAGAAAGTTATGTGTTGTTTCATCTGATATTTAATATTTCTGAGTTTGGTCTGTTTACTTCAGAAAAGTAACATTTTTTTAATTAAAAAAGAAATATTAAATATCTACCCTCTAAGAAGGTGGCTTTCTAATTCAAATTAAATATCGGTTAAAAACTATATTTCAATTTAAACATCATCATATTATAGTCTTTTAAACCTGAAAAGATATTGTCTCCTTTTCCGTCAAATATAGCTGCTGATAATATTATTTCGGCATTATCTGTTGCCATATATGAGACTTCGGGGACATAAACCAGAGCATAATTATTTCCTACATCACTCCAGTCTGAAACAATAAAACCACCGGCTAATGGTGCTAATTTTAACTTATCATCAAAGAATTTTCTCTCTAACTGAACAAAGAAATAGTCGTTTAAATTATCCCTTCCTCTTTCGTTTATAAAACCGTGCAAATACTGTACATTAAGATAAGTTCCATTGGCGAAATTATAATCAGCACCTAAAATAAACTTTAAATACACTTCTTTCTCTAACATTACAGAATCTTGTGTTACAGAACCTGATGGTAAAGCATACATGGCTGATAAATCGTTTGTCATTATAACTTCGCTTTCCGGTAAGAAAGCTGCTGCTTCTGCCCATACGCCAACACCTCCGATACTGCCTGCCATATCAGCTCCGAAAATATGTGTTCTGTAAAATGACAAGTCAGAATTTATGCTTATTCCGCCAATTGCATCAACCGGAGTAAAGGTATTGTATATGCTGATTGGCATTCCGTCTCTGCCCCAAACATAGCTTAAGGAGAAATCAAATCCGGCTGCGAAACCTTTAAACTTTAAACCGGCTGTTGAGCTTTCACCAAGATTATATGCAGGCATATTTATTTGGTCTGTAAATTCCATTAATGTCATTCCTTGTGGTAATTCCATTGCCGGTGTTAGTGCATTGGCGAAAATTCCAACCGGCATATTAGCCGGTTGGAAAAACGGGATATAAGCTCCTTGTAAAGAAAATTCTGAATTGAAATAGTAATCAAAACTAATAGCATCAGAACCTCTATGACGACCAAAATCCAAAATATCTTCTAAATCATACGGATTTAGATTATCAGTCGGATTTAGTTTATCGGCTGTACCCCAGGTAATTCTTTGGCGACCTATTTTTACATCCAGATCTTCTGTTAAAAATCCAAATAACTGAACATAAGCTTCTCTAACTTCCAGATTATACGGGTCAACTATATTTTTATTATATAAATCGGCTGATGAACTAATATTTGGTAAACCAATATTACGTAACCAAATCTCACTATAAAATTTGGAGTTATCGGTTATTTTTTTGTCAAAATTAAGTGTTAAACGATTTTCGTTCCAGGCCCAGTCATTTGGCGATTCAAGTAAAAAACGCTGGTCGGTTAATAATTTACCTGATATTTTTAAATTGCTTTCCTGTGCTTTTGTGATATTTGTGCTGATTAAAAGCACTGTTATCATTATAAAAATTAAATTTACTCGTTTCATACGTTTATAATTTATATGCGATTGTTTGTTTTTTGTTTATATATTATTAAAATGATACTTTCTTGCACCTTACCATATGGAACATCCATATTATAATAATCCCTTTTTGTAAACGAAAGTGCATGAATGTTTCAGAGTTTTACACTTTTAGATATTGAATTTTTAATACTCTTTGTTATTAATTCATAATTTTTAAATACTGTCAGCCCTATTTGATGTCCTTCTTTTAAAAATTCTTTTATTGCTTTAGACGAACTTGTTTTATCAAATTTTGTGGGATGTTTTAATCCATCTAACATCACATATTTAATTCGTTTGCCTTCAGATTGATAATAAAGATTAATAAGTGTTTCTACTCCAAACCTTGAATGTTTCATTTTATCCAGAATTGGCAAAATATCTTTTTTTAGAAAAACTCTTTCTCCCGTAAAAGATTTAAAAGGATTATATTGATAGTTTATCAGAGTTTCAGTTGCCTGGCCTAATACCATATCTGCTTCATTTTCAATAACAGGTATTAATAAATGCCAGAAATGTTCATCTTTCAAATTTGATAAGTCGGCATCAATAAACACGATTATTTCACCGTCAGCATTCTCAATGCCAGTTGCCATTGCAAAGCCTTTTCCCTTGTTTTCTGGTAATACAATATATTTGAAATCATAAAACTTGCTTATTTCTTTTAATATTTCATCGGTCTTATCCGTTGAACCATCGTTTACAATAATTACTTCATCAAAAAAATAATCTAAAGCGGTTATTGCAACGTTCTTAATTGTGTCCTGTTCGTTGTAGGCACATATTATTGCTGTTGTACTCATGAATTAATAGTTTTAAAATTATCAATAGCTTCTATTGTTGTATTTTTATTTGCTTTAATCAATTCTTATAATTTGTAAAGAATCTTACGTAACAAAAGAATCGTTAGAGAAATTAATATTAACATCAGTAATTAAGTTTAAATTTTTAATTGTTGTTTTTGTGTTTATTTATGCTTTCTATCGCAGCCTGTCTGCCTGCTTCTATTAGTTCTTCAGCTTTGAAAAAATCAAATGTTCCTCCTGAATGACGTGAAATATTTATCAGAATATCCGGTTTGTATTTTTCGATATTCATAAGTGATAAACTATGAGTAAGTAAACCGGTTGATTTATTTAATAATGTGAAATAATTTAGCTTCGTTTTACTGTTTTTTGGCAATATCCCATTTAATTTATTTTTAAATTCTTTGATTTTTTGCTTATAAACAGAGTTTTTTCTTTTTTCATCTTCTTTGTTTAACACCGGCTTATCATAAGGGATACTCGCATTTACATAAGAAGCAATTAAAATATCTCCCTCTATTCGCTTAACACGATTTAAGGGAATAGGATTAACAACACCTCCGTCAACTAATATATCATTGCCTTTTTTAGCAGGCGTAAAAATTGTCGGTATTGCAACTGAAGCCCTTACTGCATTATATATACTGCCTTTAGTAAATACTACTTCATTCATATTTGTAATGTCGGCGGCAACAGCTACATAAGGTATTTTCAGGTCTTCAATATTTTTGTCAGGGAAAAATGATTTCATTTTATTAAAAATCCTATCTCCTTTTATTAAGCCTTGTGAACTAAAAGTAAAATCAATAAGCTTAAATACCTCTTTTTTATCTAATGTTAAAATCCATTCTTTATATTCCTGTAATTTATCCATTGCATACATTGCAGCAATAAAAGCACCCATTGAATTTCCGGCAATAGATTTTATTTCAAAACCTTGTTCTTCTAATTCTTCAATAACACCTATGTGTGCTAGTCCTCTTGCAGCTCCTCCTGAAAGAACTAATGATATTGGCTGTTTCATCTGTTAGTTTATTTTTTATCTGATTCAATTACACAAAGTCTATTGATAGCTTCTATTGTTGCGTTTTTACCTGCTTCAATTATTTTTTCTGATTTATAGAAATCATACGTTCCAAAAGAGTCTTTTGAAATATTTATCAAAATATCAGGCTGATATTTTTCAAGAGTCATTAAAGATATCTGATGAAGCATTAAACCCATTGTTTTATTTAATAAACTGAAATAACCAAGTTTATCAGTTTCATGTTTTGGAATAAAATAATTGAGTTTATTTATTACTGTATTTATATATTTTGAATATCTTTTTTCTTCGTGATTATTATTTTCCGGTAATGGTGGTTTATTATTTGGAACACGTGCATTTACATTAACTACTACTAAAATATCATCATCAACTCTTTCAATCCTATTGATTGGAATCGGGTTTAAAACTCCTCCATCGACTATATAGGACTCATCTTTAACAAAAGGTGTAAATACTGTAGGTATTGATATGGAAGCTCTAATAGCATCGTACAAACTACCACTATTAAAACCAACATCTTTATCATTGCTTATATCGGTAGCAACAGCAACAAAAGGAATTGATAAATCTTCAATATTTCTATCAGGAATTATTCTTTTCATTTCCCTTAGTATTTTATCACCTTTCATAATACCATTCTTACTAAATGTAAAATCGATAAGGTTAAAAACATCCATTTTGTCCAAAGAACACATCCATTCTTTATAAACATCAAGTTCCCCGGTAGCATACATTCCTCCCACTAAAGCACCCATAGATGTTCCTGCAATTGATTTAATTTCAAAACCTTGCTTTTCAAGTTCTTCAATAACTCCAATATGTGCAACGCCACGTGCACCGCCACTTGATAATACTAATGAAACTTGTTTTCCCATATGCATTAAGATTAAAGCTTTGGGGGAGAATTTATCTCTTATTTCATGGAAGAACAAAATCTAAATTTTACTCCCCTAAAGCTTACTTATTATTGTTTTAGTTTTCTAACAGTAAATTCTTCATCTGAAAGACCCTGATCATATTTTACATCAGACATAATCATTTTAGTTGTATGATTTTTCTTTAAATCTGTCATCGTCATTTCCTGAGCATTCCAGTAATTACCTATTTTTACATAAACAGATTTACCCTCTTTAATTTTTTTGTTTCCTTTATCGTAAAATTCTGCTGAAACAGGATAAAAATTTGTTTTATGAACCTTCATAATAACTTTTGAGTACTCTGATTTTTGTGATTTCGGAGTTAATTCTAAAACATGAACATCTCCTTCTGTTTTAAGTAATTTCGGAGTATACTTTTCAGCATTTGGTTTAGCTTCCATATCATCGTAAGAGAAATCTGTTCCTGCGAATTTTTGATTTTTTACTGATGATGATATTCTTCTTTCTTTACCATATGCAGGCATATACAAATACATTACATCGTTTGGTAAGGATAAAACCGCAATTCCTGCTTGCGATGACGGAGCAGTAAATCTGAAAATACGTTTATCTGTTCCTTTTTGAATAATTGTAGCTTCTCTGGTTTTTTCTTTTCCGGCTTTATCAATTAGTACAATTTTTGTTTTCCCTGCCATGTCTTTTGGAGAATACATTACATTGTCCACATTTTTTAAAATGGTGTTTGCATCTTGTGCATTTGAAGTAAACATACTTCCAGCTATTATCAATACACTGAAAATTATTGTTTTAATTTTAATCTTTTTCATGATTTTTAAATTTTAATAATTATTCATTAATGGTTATTTTTTTAAAACTTTTTACTTTTTTTATTACTTTTTCTTTAATATCAGACTTTAAATTATTGCCTAAATTTCTATATAACTTTTCTTTTGCTCTGTTTGCAAGAATTAAAATAACCGGCAAAAGGGTTAATGCCCCTACACCTGCCCCAACCATACTTAATGCAACAAGTAACCCAAAATTTTGTATTGGTACAATATGTGAAAAAATTAATACGAGAAAGCCTAAAGCTACCGATA
>JAIORB010000067.1 GCA_021108325.1 Bacteroidales bacterium
AAACCCTGTCAGGATTTTATATCCTGACAGGGTTTCTTTTTATTTAAAGTCTAATTATTAATCCTTAATGCAGCGGATAGACATTCCATATTTCTTATTGATATAGGATTGCAATGAATTTGAATAGTTATAGAGTAAATAAAAGTATGATGCATTGTGAGTGCTATAGTCATAAGAACTCCACCAGTTTCCCTCAACGGTCATGAAATCAAAAGTACCATCATCAAATCTTTTACCTCCCGGAAGGGCATTAAAATCATATTCGTTTGTTGCACCCGTATTTGGACTTTTCCAATGAACAGTTCCACTTTCTTTTAGTAACCCTCCTGCTTCATTTGCTCCGCCTAAATAATCAAAAAGTTCTGAAATGTCTTCATTTGTTGGGACATGCCAGCCTGAAGGGCAAAGCTTTCCTGTATTTACAACATGCCAGTTATATAAACCACCGTACACATTTTTATAGCTGGTTTCATCGTTGTTATACCAACAATAACCCTCGGTGATTAATTCTGACCATATGCTATCATTAATTACTAATGTTATGGAATCAGTATCATTGTATCTTTTGGTTTTGAGGTTTTCGGTCATCCATTCCTGGTAGCCAATACCTATTGTTTGATAAACATTTCCATCTATGTCGGTTACTGTACCGGCAATGCCAGTTATTACTGTCGTAAAAGTTGAATCTTCGCTATAAACTATCCCAAGTTCATTTTCTGCCTTTATTCTATAATGGTATAATGTTTCTGGAGTTAATCCGAGAATAGTTGCACTTACGGTATCATCATTTTCGGTAACCGGACTATTTATTGCAGCAATAGAGCTTCCATATGCAGTAGTTGTTCCATATTCGAATTCTACAGTTGTGCTTAAATCATTGGCACTAACCAATCCTTTTAGTGTGATGTTGTATGCTTCAAGATCTGTATATTCTAGGATGGTAACTAATGGCTCTTCTCCTAAAGTTGTGTAATTTTTTTCATCACCATAGGCTGTTCCTATACTATTTGTTGCAAATGCCTTAAGGTAATAGTCCGTTCCCGGATCAAGGTTGATTAGGGTATCCGAAAATTCTCCTGTTCCACTTCCAATAATAAGTTTTGTGCCTGTTGTTTCTGGGCTTGTAGATATTCCCCAATATATACCACGTTCCGTAACGGTTATACCTCCATTTGAGCTTACATTACCTCCAATTATTGCTGAATTTGATGTTATATTTACTGCTGGAATGGTATACACTGTAGGTATTACAGGATCAGTTGAAAAACTGATCTCATCACCATAAGCTGTACCTTTTATATTGGTAGCATAAGCTACATAGTAATAGATGAATGAACTGCTAAGTTCAGTTAGAGTATGAGAAAATTCGCCAAGGCCACTACCAAGAACCACTTTATTTCCTGTAAGTTGAGGTAGAGTGTCTGTTCCCCAATATATTCCTCGTTGTGCTACTTCATATCCTCCATCATCAGTTACATTTCCTCCAATTTTGGCTGTGTTGAGAGTTAATTCTGAAACTTCTAAAGTTGTTACAGAAGGATAGTTAATTTGTGTTGTAAAAAAAGTTTCATTTCCATAAGAAGTACCCACATTATTTGAAGCATAAGCCTTTATGTAATACCTTACTCCGGGAGTAAGATCCGATAGTGTTTCAGAGAAAATTCCAATTCCAGTTCCAATTTGTAACTTCGTTCCGTTTATTTCAGGACTTGAGGAAATACCCCAATATATTCCGCGTTCAGTTATTTCAGCACCGCCATCATTAGTAACTCTACCACCAACTTTTGCTGAAGTATTATAGATTTCATCAACAGAGGCGGTATCAACAGTTGGAGGAACTGCTTTATTTTCTTCTTCGCAAGTTATGAATACAATAATTAATGAAGATAGAATAATTGAATATATGAATCGTTTTTTCATAATCGTATAAAATCTATTTAATACTTAATTACCTTAGCTCCTGATTTAATATCATTCACAGATTGTTTTTCTACTTCTTTCTCAACAGATCCCAATAGTTCCTGAATAAAACTTTCTTTAAACTCAGGTTGTGATTTTATTTTCGTGAAAAATTGATTTTCACTAATATCAACACCTTTTTCTTTTAGCGTTTTTTCTGCCAAATTTATTCCTTCAAGAATTTGCTCTCTTGTAATTTTAAAATATACAATTGTTCTTTCTTCTTCGTACTCATCTTGAATTTGAATAAAATCTTGAGATGAGCTTGTGATTTGTTGATCATTTTGAATTAGGGAATTATAACCCGGAACAAGCTGAGATAAAGCAGTATTCATTTGAATCAATTGTTCTTTTAGGCTATTAATTTCAGATTCTTGATCTTTAATTTTTTGTTCTTGTTTTAAGCTTAGACTTGCAATATCGTTAGAGTTTATACCAACAGCAAGAGTGATAAAGTTGTACTGCTCTGTTTCAGATTCCGACCAGGCAATACCTACAATTTTCTGATATTGGTTGGGTTGCATATCATCTGGTGAAACTGCAATTCCAGTTCCATTGTTATTTCCACTTGGTAAGATGTAATCTCCTGGCTTAACTTTCCCGAAAACTTTTACAGGAACCTGTCCCATGAATGCAACTTTTTCATAATACGCTTCTTTACCCGAATCTGGCATATTGCCTAATACGATTGGAACATGTGATATAACCATTAGATTATCTGCATTTTCAGTTGATTTTGTTATATGTCCCGCTTTGACTCCAACAATATCACCAGGATTAAATTTTTCATCAGGATTTAATCGCGGAAGCCATTCGGCATAATCGCCAGCACCAGACTGATAAGTAATTCCAATATTTGTGTGCTTTGATATATTATAAATTACTGGCTCAGCGATACATAAAACCAAATTAGCTGTTTCCATAACAACTTCTGCTATTGCACCAACAATTAAGGAAGGAATGGGAGCTGTAACACAAGCACCTAAACCCGCACAAGCAGTGGATGATGAAGATGCCGAAGCAACTCCGGCAATGGCCTTGGCAACATCGACGGTTGAGCGGAGTATCTCGTTTGCAAAAAGCACATTATCAAATATATATTCAGGATCGCCTAGTAAGTTGCTTGTTGTTTGACCCTCAATTCGTCCTTGAATTTTTTCATCATCCCAGAAAGTAATAAAATGATTATCGGTACTTCGTGAGCCATTAATTTTTATTGCTACTCCCTGATTGCTGCCTTCAACTCTTAGTGGATATGAACTGTAGCTTGATTTATTGCCAGACACATTTGCACTTATGGTAACCTGATCGTTTAAAAGACTTGGCGCATTAACGGTGAGTTCATCTTGTAAAGAGGTTTGTTTATCGACAGTCAAATTACCTGAAAGAAAGGTTGGACTACCATTAGCTACATTTAATCTGCTGTTTAAATTACTTACTCCGTCGATTATCATAGAACCTGTAGCAGTAATATTTTTGTGATAAGCATAAGGAACGAATGTAAGTTGTTCAAAGCTAAAGTCGGTATAAAAAACATCAGATGCACTTAGGCTAATATCTACTTTAAGATCTTTCGATGCTCCGTTCCAATCTATATCCTGAAATATATTAGTGCTTGTACTCGTTGGAACCCCCCAGCCAATAATCAGATTAATCATTCCATAGGTATCAGTTGAACATAAATGTTCTTCCTGGTACTCTATAGTTCCTGCAGCGTCGAGGATTGAAAAACGAACCATAATTTCCTGATTTGGAAGAAAATTGTCAGCAATATCAACCCCTGGCACTTCCTGTGGATTTTCATCAATAATCACTGCCTGATAACTTATTCCTTGAGTTTGTCCAAACGACTGTATTATCAGGAATAAGAATAAATAGAGAAATATTAACTTTTTCATTTGTATTAAATTTTAAATTCTTTAAAGTAAATATGATATACTTTACCTGAAATCTTGAAGATTGACAGAAAAGCCTAAATTAATAGTATGATTTATAAACCTTAATTGTTCCTTATTATCATAATTTCCGATAAGAAAACTTCTGCTATACATATATTGCAAAAACACTATATAGGTAGGCGAAATATAGTAGTTTAACCCAATGCTTCCTTTCATAAAGTAGATTGGCTTATCAAATTCTTCTTTATCTGATAAATCAAAAACCTGATTGTTTAATATTTGAACTCCGTTTACCAGAAAATCGGCTGCAATTATTCCTTTGATGTAAAAAGAGAATCCATCTTGTACATTATGATTAACCCGGCCGGGTTTAAAAAATTCATAATCTAGTCCTAAGTCTGCACCAATGTATTCTACATTCCATTCATAATAATTCCCTAGCGTAGGATCACTCCCCTTTATGTCATAAGTATTATAAGTTCCTTCAAACGAAATATGTAATGCACTATTATTGATTGGCATTCGAACTCCAACACCAAGATTGTTCTGTATTGGACCTGATAAGTTGTCAAGAGTGTAACCTGCCGAGTTTTTATAATCAAACGACGTTATAGCTTTGCCTGTTTCCAGAAATATTATTTGACTACTCGCAGTAAATATATATAGTATAAAAAGGATGCTTCCAAAAATCTTTTTCATTTTATTAATGATGTTTGTTACTTACGCTTGTATTTACAGAGCATTATAGTGCTTTATGGATTATTCTTTTATCAGCTTACAAATAAAATATTTATTGCCTGTATAAATTTTAAGAATATAAAAGCCTGGATTCAAATAGTCCAGTTTTAGATTTAATTCCTGTGTTGTTCCATATTTATTGGAAATCTTCATACTATTATTCAAATCGTAAAGAGCAAGTTGCAAATAATCAGTTATTTCTTCTGCAAATGAAATAGTGATATTATCGGAGAACGGATTTGGAAAAACAATAGCTTCTAACATATTTGAATTAATATTTTGAGAACTATTGTTCTTTTTATTTGTCCCTTTTAATGGTTGAATAAATCCCTGCCTTAAGGAATAGTTTTTAATTTGAGATAATCCTGTAACACTGTGTTGGCCGATGCTTTGCTGTATTAAAAGTTGCTGATTGTTGCATGTAATTGTTCTGGATGAACCTGCTATTCCTAATGTAGATCTCGATTTTACGAGTGTTTGAGCAATAACTTTTTGAATAAAAAAAGTTGCAAATAAAATGATAAAAAATAATATGATTCCTCTTTTTAAATTGCTCATTTGTTTTTAAAAGTAAAGTATTTGAAATGTTTCAAATAGATTTTTAATATTTAAAAAGGCAATTCTATATTTGGCAATCTAATACAAACAAAGATATAGCTATTTTTTTATTAATCAAATAGATACTTTATGTAATATATCGAATTTACAGGTTGAAACAAAAAATTTATTTTTTGTTTTGAACAAGAAGGATGTTAAATATTTTTTCAGGATAGTGTGTTTCCGCTTTTTTGATAAATCATTAGTTAGATGTAGGAAATGATATAAAAAACCCTGCTTCAAATCAATAGAAGCAGGGTGTAGGATATTAGCTGTTTTATTTATAACAAGTAGAATATTTACGATTTCATAGTTTTTTCAACTTCTTCAACACTTATCGGAATTCGTTTTCCAATCATTTGATATCCGGTTTCAGTAACTAAAATATCATCTTCTAATCTTATTCCACCAAAATCGATATATTCATTAAGAACTTTATCGAAATTAATAAAGCTTGCATTGATTTTTTCAGCTTTCCATTTTTTAACTAAATCAGGAATAAAGTAAATACCCGGTTCGGTTGTAAGAACAAAACCTTCTTGTAATTTGCGGCCTAATCTTAAACCCCGTAATCCAAATTGACTTGCGCGTTTGAATTCATTATCGTAGCCTACGTAATCTTCCCCTAAATTTTCCATATCATGAACATCTAGTCCCATCATATGACCTAATCCATGAGGCATAAACATTGCATGTGCTCCTTCGCGTACTGCATCTTCAGGATTACCTTTCATTATTCCTAATTTCGTTAATCCTTCAGCAATAATTCTTGCCGATTCTAAATGAATATCTCTATAGGGAATGTTGGGTTTAATTAATGATATAGCATGGTTGTTTGCTGCCAGAACAATATTATAAATATCTTTTTGTTTTTGTGAGAATTTACCACCAACCGGAACAGTACGTGTGTGATCACTTGCATAATGCATGCTTGTTTCGGCACCGGTATCAGTAAGCATTAGTTTTCCTTCTTGTAGCATATTGCCATGATAATGGTTGTGCAAAGTTTCACCATTTTGAGAAAGTATAATCGGGAACGATAACATACCACCATGTGCTAAAGCAATTCCTTCAACAGTACCGGCAATTTCTTGCTCATAAATGCCCGGTTTGGCCATCTTCATAGCCGTAGTATGCATTTTATATCCTATTGCAGATGCTTTAATAAGTTCTTCTATTTCGTACTGATCTTTAATTGAACGTAAATCAACTACCGCTTTTATTAATTCTACAGAAACGTAATCTTCAACTTCCGACTGGTGAACTTCTAATAAATTGCTGAATTGAATAATAGAATCACCACGGTAAAAAGGTAAAACATGAATATTCCTGTCTTGATTCTTTGCATTTCTTAAATAGTTTCCAAGCTGATCAAGAGGTTCTGTGTTTTCAATACCTATTCCGGCAGCCAATTCTTTAACTTTTGGTTGAGGCCCCATCCAAATGATATCATCAATACTAAAATCATTTCCAAATAAATATTCTTTCCCGGAATCAAGATCAATTATACCAGCCAGATTAGGCAAGTCCAGCCCAAAGAAATAAAGAGAGGAGCTGTCCTGACGAAAATGATAGGCATTATCGGTATAATTAAATGCAGATTCATTATTTCCTAATAAAAGGACTAATCCGCCTTTTAATTTATTCTTTAACTTGTTTCGGCGTTCTATATAAACTTCTTTTTTAAACATAATTGGTTGATTTGCTTGATAATTAATACTTTAATTTTAAACTAAATTACGGTACAAAATTTAGAAAAACAAAGGACTGAAATTTTTAATTAATAAAAAATTTATTATGCAAAAGATTGAATAATTTTTTTATAAAAAGATTACATACCAATAAAAGGTTATTAAATATTGTCTTAACATAGATGATATAATTGTTTCAGGAGTTTTTAACAATAACATATTATGAATCAGGCAAAATTATTAAAAAAATTAAATGCGAATACGCTTGGTTTTTTCATATAAATTTATATATTCGCACTTTATCAACATCTTGTTAACAATTCTAATTTTCTAAAAAGATTATTATGCCTTACAGAAGATTACCTAACACCGATAGTTCAAGATTAAAAGCATTAAAAAGTGCACTGCAAAAAGGAAAAGAATTAACCCCAATGGATTTAGCATTTAAACAAAGCACTTTTCAAAGGATGAGATCGTTTCTTCCGAAATGGGAAAAGGTAATTACAGAACATAAAAATACGTACGATATACAAATAAAAAATAACAAAGAATATCTTAAAAAACTTAAAAAGGCAAAATTATATATCTCTCATTTTATTCAGGTGGTTAACATGGCTATTATAAGAGGAGAGTTACAAAAAACTACAAGACCTTTTTATGGAATTGAAGAAGATAATAGTAAACTACCTTTGTTAAATTCAGAGTTGGATATAATAGATTGGGGCAGAAAACTTATTGATGGGGCGATAAAAAGAAGAATGAAAGGATATTCACCGATTACAAATCCCACTATTGCTGTTGTCAGAGTGCATTATGATAATTTTATGGAAGCATATAAATTTCAAAAGATGCTTCAGAAAAATCATACAAGGGCTTTAAATAATTTAGCTGATTTGCGAGACGAAGCCGATGATATAATTTTAAACGTATGGAACGAAGTTGAAGAATCTTACAGCGAATTGCCCGAAGACTTAAAAAGAGAAAAAGCACAGGAATACGGTTTGGTTTACGTTTATCGTAAAAATGAAATTGGACCAATTAGCTTATTCAGAGATAACGAAGCCAGAATTTTTAATCTATAGCAATTCTTTTATTTTCTTTATAAAATAGGTAAAGCAGAGGAGTTACGATAGCTATTCCAAGTACTAGAAAAATAAATGAACCCTGGTTGGCGCCAAAATTTTCAATTTCCTTTGTCATTTCATCTGCATAGAAATAATAGATAATAACCGCAGTTGTGTTATTTACAAAATGCCCCAGTATTGGTACCCAAATTGAACCACTCCAATAAAAAAGATAACCTAATAAAATCCCTAGCAACATTCTTGGAAGAAAACCATAAAACTGCATGTGCATAGCACTAAATAAAAAAGCTGCGATAACAATTCCCCAATGAATATTTTTTGTCCATTCGGCAAATAAACGCTGAAAAACTCCTCTGAAAATTAATTCTTCTCCAATTGAAGGTAATATACCGATCATAATGATATTAAGAAAAAGACTACTTATAGTATCCATTTTTAGAAATGCTACGGTAAGTTTCTGGGCACTCATTTCTTTTTCTTTCATCCAGTTTTCAATTCCACTCAGCCAATCGGGGAATTGCATACTTTCATTTAGAACAGTTAGAGAATTAATTATTGGAACTGATGCAAATAAAATAATTATGCTTAATACAACTGGTCGAATTGTAATATATTTGAATTTTAAATAAATAGTTGATCTTGAGTGAAAAAAGTAACCAATAATGAATGCCGGGATAATGAATAAACCTACTGCCTGAATTGTTTGTAAATATTTTAGAAATTTAATATTATCCGGATCATTATAATCTGTTAAAACATTATTCAGGTCATTAATATTTATATGAAAAATTGGGATTGCTATTAAAAACCCTATTACAAATGTTATCAGAAAAGTAGCTAAAATTATAAATAAGGAAAATATGAATTTTGAAAACGGATGTGAATCTGATAAGGAATTTCGCATTTTAAAATTATAGATTAAAATTATATAAATTTGCGCCTAAATTTAATCATTTATTTGGCAATTTGGTAAAGATTGGAAATATAGAGCTAGGTGATAAACCATTATTTTTAGCACCAATGGAGGATGTTACTGATCCATCGTTTCGGTACATGTGTAAACATTTTGGTGCCGATGTGGTTTATACCGAATTTGTGGCATCGGAAGGTTTAATTCGTGATTGTAAAAAAAGCTATAAAAAACTTGAGTTGTTCGATTATGAGAGACCTGCAGCAGTTCAGTTGTATGGACATCAGGTTGATTCGATGGTTGAGGCAGCAAAAATGGCCGAAGAAGCAAAGCCCGATTTTATTGATTTAAATTTTGGTTGTCCTGTAAAAAAGATTGCTACACGTGGCGCAGGAGCGGGAATGCTACGTAATATTCCTTTAATGCTTGAAATGACCGAAGCTATTGTAAAAGCAGTAAAAACCCCGGTTACTGTAAAAACCCGTTTAGGCTGGGATGATGATAGTAAAATAATTGTAGAATTAGCAGAGCAATTACAGGATACAGGAATTCATGCGCTTGCCATTCATGGCCGTACCCGTCAGCAGATGTATAAAGGCGAAGCCGACTGGACTTTGATTGGCGAAGTAAAGAATAACCCAAGAATAAAAATTCCGATTATCGGAAATGGCGATATAAAAGATGCTGAATCGGCAAAGCAGGCTTTTGATAAATATGGTGTTGACGGAATAATGATAGGCCGTGCAACCGTTGGCCGTCCCTGGTTATTTAAAGAGATAAAAGACTATCTTCAAAAAAATGAAATAATGAAGCCTTTAACCATTAAGGAAAAGGTTGAACTGGCAAAACTTCATTTACAAAAATCCATTGAATGGAAAGGTGAGCCACGAGGGGTATACGAAATGCGCCGTCATCTTTCAAACTATTTTAAAGGATTACCACATTTTAAAGAAACCCGAATAAAACTGGTTACCTTACTTGATGTTCCGGAATTAATAAAGACCCTTGACGGTATTTCTGAAGAATATGGACATTTGGATGAAAGCCAGCAAAACGATGATTATTCATACTTTCAGTATTAAGCTAATGTTTTCAAAGTTTAGGATGTTTTGGGTTTAAATAACAAAGATTGCATAATTACTTTATTACGCAACCATTCTGATTCGGGTTTCATCTGTATAATGTAACCTGAAAAATGATAAAAAATGAAAAAAATAATGAACTGCCTGCTTATTTTACTTAGTGTAATTTTAGTATCATGCGAAAAGGATGATAACGGTCCTGAATATCCAACTGAAGAAAAAGAAATAGTCCTTTCTGTAAACTCTAAGGATATGGTATCATCCGACAATCAGTTTGGAATCGAAATATTCAAACGAATGCTCAATGCTGATAAAGATAAAAACCTGATGATTTCTCCTTTAAGCATATCGCAAGCCTTACTGATGACTTACAATGGGGCTGATGGTGATACTAAAAAAGCCTTTGAAGAAACATTGTTTTTAAACGATCTAACAATTGAGGAGGTAAATCAATCTGCTCAGGAACTGGTTGAGGCCTTGCTTGAAGTTGACCCGAGCGTAATCATCGATATTGCAAATTCGATTTGGTATCGTGATGAATATACAATTAAACCTGAATTTATACAGGTAAATGAAGATTATTATAATGCAGAAGTACAACAACTGGTTTTTAATGATGAGGCGGTAGATATTATAAATGCATGGGTGAAAGATAAAACGAATGGTAAGATTGAAGAAATAATTGATAGTATTGACCCGATGACACTTATGTTCCTGATTAATGCTGTTTATTTCAAAGGTAACTGGAAATATCAGTTCGAAGAATCAAATACAGTAAATGGCGAATTTACTTTAAGCAACGGGAACAAAATAACAATTCCTTTCATGCATCAGTTGATTACTGCCAATGTAATGAATCACGATGATTTTACAATTCTCGACTTGCCGTATGGACGTGGCAATTTCAGTATGTTTATCATTTTACCAGATGAAGATAAAACTATTGATGATGTTTTAGAATTGTGGAATAACGATACTTATAATCAATGGTTAAATGATTTTACCGAAGTTGGTGAACTTGATGTTGTAATACCGAAGTTCAAATTTGCTTACGAAAAAGCACTCAACGAAGTACTAAAAAATATGGGTCTTACATTGGCTTTTGATCCCGATCAGGCTGATTTCTCAAACATAATTGAAAATATGCAACTGTATATCTCGAAAGTTAAGCACAAAACATTTATCGAGGTAAATGAAAAGGGTACAGAAGCTGCTGCAGTTACTTCAGTTGAGATAAGCTTTACAAGCGTAAATCCATCCAGTCAATTCATAGCCGACAGGCCATTCTTATTCGTAATACGCGAAAAATATACAAACTCAATGTTGTTTATGGGCAGGGTAGAAGATCCTTCAAAAGAATAATAATTAATCTAAAAACGAATAGACATCCGAGGTTTTCAAAACTTCGGATGTTTTGGTTTCTTCTATTAACATAAACTACTTTATCGAATTTATTAATATCCAAATACTAAATTCCCGATACTCAATACTAATTTTATATATTCTAAAGCATATCAATTTATGTTAAAAGTCATGATTTTTAATATGAAATGGACTAATTTTGCACAAAATTTAATTTTTATAATTTGTTATGGCAGACAAAACAAAACAAACAAAATTGTTCGAAGAATTTCCTCCTGTTTCTACTAAGGAGTGGGAAGATAAGATCTTAGCTGATCTGAAAGGCGCAGATTATGAAAAGAAGTTGGTTTGGAGAACCATCGAAGGTTTTAGCGTACAGCCATATTATCGTGCTGAGCATCTTGAAAATCTGAAACACCTGAAATACCTTCCGGGAGAATTTCCTTACGTTCGTGGAAACAAAGCTAAAAGCAATACTTGGTATGTTCGCCAGAATATTGATGCTACCGATACTGCTGAAGCGAATGAAAAAGCACTTGACATTCTAATGAAAGGTGTTGATTCACTAGGTTTTGATCTAACATGTAAAGAAGAATTCTCAAACAGTGAGTTTGAAACATTATTAAAAGATATTCACCTTGAGAGTCTCGAACTAAATATACTTGGCGCTACTGCAGCTCATCCTTTTATTGATTTCTTAAACGAAAAGATTAAGTTAGAAAATATCAATAAAAATGAAGTAAAAGGTTCTGTTGGATTCGATCCAATGGCTCATCTTTCTTTAAATGGTAATTTCTGTAAAGCTCAGGATGAAGTTTTTGAAGCAGCAAAAGAATTAATCGAAAAAGCGAAAGATCTTCATAATTTCAGAGTAATTGGAGTTAACGGTGAAATGTTCAATAATGCCGGAGCCACAATTGTTCAGGAATTAGCATTTGCTTTGGCAATGGGAAATCAGTATTTAAATCTTTTAACCGATAAAGGATTAGATATTGACACTGTTGCTCAAAACATTAAGTTCAACTTTGGAGTTAGCTCAAACTATTTTATGGAAATAGCAAAGTTCAGAGCAGCTCGTATGCTTTGGGCTAAAATTGTAGAAGCTTACAAACCAGATAATTTGGAAGTAGCAAAAATGAATATTCATGCGGCTACATCTAAATTTAATCAAACAATTTATGATCCTTATGTAAATATGCTTCGTGGAACAACAGAATCTATGTCGGCAACTATTGCAGGTGTTGATTCATTAACTGTTACTCCTTTTAATAAAGCTTTCGAAGAATCAACTGTTTTTTCCGATCGTATAGCACGTAACACACAAACTATATTAAAAGAAGAATCATATTTGGATAAAATTGTCGATCCTGCCGGTGGTTCTTATTATATCGAAAACTTAACAAATTCAATTGCTGAACATGCATGGAAATTGTTCCGTGAAATTGAAGAAAAAGGAGGATATGTTGAAGCATTCAAGGATGGATTCATTAAGGAACAAGTAAATGAATCAGCAAATAAACGTAATTTGAATTTAGCTACTCGTCGTGATATTTTATTAGGAACAAACCAGTATCCTAATGCATTAGAAAAGGTTGATGCTAAAGTTACTTCTGATGTAGTTACATCAAAATCAAACAAAAGAGCCGATGTCATTGCCGAACCGCTTAAGCTATATCGTGGTGCTGAGCAAATGGAATTGTTGCGTTTAAAAACTGATAAGGCAAAAGAAACTCCCAAAGTTTTCTTATTAACTATTGGCGATTTAACTATGCGTAAAGCAAGAGCCGGATTTGCATCAGGTTTCTTTGCTTGTGCCGGTTTTGAAGTTATTGATAATCCTGGTTTTAACTCAGTTGACGAAGGTGTAAAAGTAGCAATGGAACAAAAAGCAAACATCGTTGTGGTTTGTAGTTCCGACGATGAATATACTGAACTTGCACCTGCTATTTATGAAAAGCTTGGCGATAAAGCAATCACAGTTATTGCAGGTTATCCTAAAAGTATTGATGATTTAAAATCAAAAGGAATTAAGCATTTTATTCATATGAAATCTAATTTGATTGAAAAACTTGATGGATTTCAAAAAGAACTAGGAATTGGATAAGTAGATATGAGTAACAAGACATTAGTATCAAGACTTAAATAAAAATCACATGCATAATTTTAAAGAGTTAATCGTTTGGCAGAAAGCAAGAAAACTGGTTAAGGAAATATATTTAATCCTAAAATCTTTTCCCGATGAAGAAAAGTATGGAATTGTCTCTCAGATTAAGAGGGCTTCTATTTCTATACCGGCAAATATTGCTGAAGGAGCTGGGCGGAATACAGATAATGATTTTTGCAGATTTCTTGATATTGCAAACGGATCAAGTTATGAACTTGAAACACTAATAATTCTTTCTTTAGATTTGGATTTTTTGAAAGAATCTGATTATAATAATCTTATTAATGAAATTGAAGAAATTCAAAAAATGATATATAGCTTGAGAAACAAGATAAAGAAATCTTGATACTCAATGCTATTAATCTCAATACTAAAATTATGAAACCAAATTTTAACAATATAAATTTAGATTTCCCCAAATCGAAATATAGTGCTTCAAAAAACTGGGAAAAAGAGAATGGCATTGAAGCCAACTGGACTACACCGGAAAAGATAGATGTAAAAAATGCGTATACCAAAAAAGATTTGGAAAGCATGGAGCATTTAAATTATGCTGCAGGTTTGGCTCCATTCTTACGCGGACCATATTCAGGAATGTATGCGATGCGTCCCTGGACAATTCGTCAGTATGCAGGTTTTTCTACTGCTGAAGAATCAAATGCATTTTATCGCAGAAATTTAGCTGCCGGACAAAAAGGTTTATCTATTGCATTCGACCTGGCAACTCACCGTGGATACGATTCAGACCACGAACGTGTTGTAGGCGATGTTGGTAAAGCAGGTGTTGCTGTAGATTCTATTTTAGATATGAAAATCCTTTTCGACCAGATTCCGTTAGATAAGATGTCGGTATCGATGACAATGAACGGTGCGGTATTACCTATACTGGCATTTTACATTGTTGCCGGTTTAGAACAGGGAGTTCCATTAGAAAAATTAAATGGTACTATTCAGAATGATATCTTAAAAGAATTCATGGTGCGTAATACTTACATTTATCCACCGAAATTTTCAATGAAGATAATCGCTGATATTTTTGAGTACACTACTAAAAATATGCCTAAGTTTAATTCAATTAGTATTTCCGGTTACCATATGCAGGAAGCCGGAGCGACTGCCGATATTGAGTTAGCTTATACTTTAGCCGATGGTTTAGAATATTTACGTACAGGTGTTAACGCAGGAATGGATATTGATACTTTTGCACCACGTTTATCATTCTTCTGGGCTATCGGGATGAATCACTTTATGGAAATTGCAAAAATGCGTGCTGCTCGTATGCTTTGGGCTAAATTAGTAAAGCAATTTAATCCGAAGAATCCAAAATCTATGGCATTGCGTACGCACTCACAAACTTCAGGTTGGAGTTTAACCGAGCAAGATCCGTTTAACAATGTTGCCCGAACTTGTGTTGAGGCAATGGGTGCTACTTTAGGCCATACACAATCATTACATACCAATGCATTAGATGAAGCAATAGCTTTACCAACAGAATTTTCTGCTCGTATTGCCCGTAATACTCAGATTTATATTCAGGAGGAAACTCAAATTTGTAAAGTTGTTGATCCCTGGGCAGGTTCTTACTATGTTGAGAAATTAACTCAGGAAATAGCCGATAAAGCATGGACTTTAATTCAGGAAGTAGAAAGTCTGGGTGGAATGGCAAAAGCTATTGAGACGGGTATTCCAAAAATGCGTATTGAAGAAGCTGCTGCACGTAAGCAGGCAAGAATTGATGCTGGCAAGGATACTATTGTTGGTGTTAATAAATACCGATTGGAAAAAGAAGATCCGATTGAGATATTAGATGTAGATAATACAGCTGTTCGTGAGGCTCAATTAAAAAGATTAGCTAAATTGCGTTCAGAAAGAAATGAGGAAGAAACACAGCTTGTTTTAAGAAAGATTGAAGAATGTGCAGCAACCGGTAAAGGTAATTTATTGGAGTTAGCTGTTGATGCTGCTAAGAAACGTGCTACTTTAGGTGAAATTTCAGATGCCTGTGAAAAACATGCAGGAAGATATAAAGCTGTTATAAGATCAATTTCAGGAGTATATATGTCAGAATCAAAAGACGATACAAACTATAATAAAGCTAAAAAGCTGGTAGCAAAATTTGCTGCAAAGGAAGGCCGACAGCCACGTATTATGATTGCCAAAATGGGTCAGGATGGCCATGACCGTGGAGCAAAAGTTGTTTCAACGGGTTACGCTGACCTGGGTTTCGATGTGGATATCGGACCATTATTCCAGACACCGGCTGAAGCTGCTAAACAAGCAGTAGAAAACGATATTCATATTCTGGGTGTTTCTTCACTTGCTGCAGGTCACAAAACATTGGTACCTCAAGTAATGGAAGAGCTTAAAAAGCTTGGTCGTGAAGATATCATGATTATTGTTGGAGGAGTTATTCCTGCACAAGATTATAAATTCTTATACGATGCCGGTGTCGCCGGTGTATTTGGACCCGGAACATCAATCCCTGTTTCTGCAATCAAGATGCTGGAAATTATGATTGATGAGGATTAATTATTAAGATTAACTACGATACTTTTTATAAAGATCTGGCATTATATGTTGGGTCTTTTTTTATTTAAAAAAGCATTTAGCCATTGGCTTTTCGCTTTTAGAATAAGGCAAATAGTTAACAGCAAATAGCTAAAAGCATAATAAAATTGTATCAAACATTTCCGATTTAAACTAATTTTTCAGTAAATTTAAATGATCAAAATTAACTTAAAATCATCATGAAAAAGCTAATAATTATTTTTGTATGTCTTTTTGTAAGTTTTCAATTTGCACATTCACAGGGAATTGAAAAAATGCAATGGGATAAAGATTTTCAGATACATATTACTTTAGCTAATGACTCAAATTATATTTTGGACATTAAAGAATTGCATCACACTGATGTAGAAGATGATGGTTCAGCATCGTTTACATATTTACCCACAAGGCTGGAAAATGAGTTTGTACAAAAACTAAAGCAAACAGAAGTAGATACGACTATAACTGGGGAAGAAGGTTATTCTGAATCAAACAAGACTTTGTGGAGCGCCTTGCATGCTTCAATTGGCGGTGGTTGGGTGCATTTTGTTAATTGTTTATTATATTCTTTGGAAACAGGTTATCTGGATATTACTACTCCTTTAATGAAACGTCCTGAAAGCAATTGGAAACCAAAACCGATGACCGAATCTTATAAAAGAACTAAAAAGTGGAAATATTATGTTCCTGTTGATCAGAAATTGGCGATTAAGGAATATAAAATCAAAAAAAGCAATAATAATCTGGCTCACTTGAATGATGTTCCTCAAGAGTTTATTGATCTTTTTCTGAAAACGAATCAATCCGCATATGAGCAACTAAAAATGAATAACAGAAAAAGAGATAAGGCAAAAATTGATATGGTAAAGATTTTGGTTGGGGCAAATTATTTGGGAGAAACACAAATAAAATATATCAAATCAATGGTTTTAAAAGCCTTTGCTCAATATGCTGATGACCAACTTCCTTCTGTAATTATTTTTGACAATTTTAATGCAGCAGTTGCCATGAGCTTAAATGAAGTAGGTTATCAGATTGATAAAATCGTTTTTATCGACGAGCGATTTATTTCAATTGAAACCCGGTCGGAAAGAGTTAATCAAATCAACTCTATAGTAAATCAAATAAATAAAGTGAACAAAGAAGTTTTTCAGCAAAAACTGAAATCATACTATAACTAGTTTGTTTCAAATTTTTAGTTTCAGATTTCAGAGTTATTTATTATTTTATCTATATTAGGCTCGGTCTCTGCCACGGCTAATTGCTAAATCTGCAAATGAATAAAAACTCATTTGCGAATATTAGGGATTCTAAAAAGTAATATTTTGATAACAGACTTAAAAAATGAATGGATATTTTGATGATGATGGAAATGAATTAAACCCGGATTTGATACCAAAGCCAAATTTGTGTTTATCATGCAAAAAGAATGAAGATCCTAATGAAGAAATTCTTTGTAATTTGAATCGCTTAGATCAAAGAGATGAAAATGAATTTAAGTGTTTTGCATACGAACAAATATAATTAGCAACATCTTGCTAATAACAAATAGTTATTAGTTACCAGAAATTATTAAGCAGAACCCAATTAAACAAATAATTTAAGAACCATTCTTCACAAACAATGATTAACAAATTATTTAAGAATCATTCCTTTTTAATCTCAATGCAGTTTGTAACGTTGTTCGTTTTTGTGTTGTTAATTTATGGAGCAATAGGAATAACAACTGATGATAAAAATTTTGCAATAATATTACGAAATACAAACCTCTCCAACCTGATAGTCTGGTCGTATTGGTGGCCATTAATTATTGTTACAGCAATACTGTTTGGCCGATTTTGGTGCAGCATTTGCCCAATGGAACTGATTACTTCTTTTTTTGGAAAAATTGGACTCAGGAAAAACCCAAATAAACTGCTGAAATCAGGTTGGGTAATTACTCTATTTTATACTATTATTATAATTATTGGAATACACACATTTGCTATTCACCGCATTCCACAATATATGGCAATTTACATGCTCATTCTGTTTGCTGTTGCACTTATTGCAGGACTGATTTGGGAAAAACGGACTTTTTGTACCTATATCTGCCCTATTGGTCACTTGCTTGGATTGTATTCATTGCTTTCTTTCAGAAAATTACGAGTAAAAGATGCCGATGTTTGTAAGAATTGTAAAACGAAAGATTGTATCAGTACAACGAACCATTACAAATTTATCGGACGTTCATGCACGTCAGAACTTTATCCTGCAAAAATTATAGATAATCGAACTTGTATTTTATGTGGTCAATGTCATAAATCATGCACAAAAGACAATATTAAAATTCAAAAACAAAAATTTGCATCTGACTTGTTCACAGATATAAAATTGAGTTGGGCTGAGATAGCTTTTTTTATTATTGTTAGTGGTTTTGTTATTTATGAAATCTTTGTGGAATGGAAAGTCAGCAAAAAGATTATAATGGCAATTCCCGATTGGGCTAATCATTCACTTAATATTTCAGGTAGTCTGGCAGGTACAATAAAAGCAATTATTTTGTTTATTCTTCTTCCTTTTGTTTTCCACATGATTTTAGCAATATTAAAAAAAGTAATTGCAAAAGAAACCTGGAAAAAATCGTTCACACAATTTGTAATAGCTATTTTGCCTGTAACTGCAAGTATGCACTTGCTTAAATCACTTTTAAAAACTACATCACGAATACCATATTGGAATTTTGTGTTTTCCGACCCAAAAGGAGTGAAAACTGCACAATTGCTAACTGACAATCCCGAATTATTAAATAAAGACATTTTATCTGTAATATCACCATACATTAGTATAATAGCCATATTATTACCTATTGGTGGTTTAATGTTGTCGTTATTGATA
>JAIORB010000045.1 GCA_021108325.1 Bacteroidales bacterium
ATTATTGTTGCAAGATTGATTATGAAAAACAGAATTACTTTTTTTTAAAGGAAGTTCCAATTTTTTCTGCTATTAGTAAATAGCATTAAAAACATCATGCATAAAATGTAATATATGCATGATGTTATTATAATATTTATCTATTTTATATTTTTGGATTGAGTTCTTGTGCCACTTGTTACTACTGATGTTGAAGTAGTTGCTGGCTGAACTCTATTGCTGCTTCCACGGTTGGTATTAATTCCCCTTTGACTATGACCTGAAGGCCATTTTTGTTGAGATGCTTGTTTGTTAGCAGTTTTGTAATGCTGTTTTTGATCTTTCAATTGTGTTATTTGATTTTCGTTTTTTGCAATATATATATTAGAAGATAAACGATTTGTAATAGCTACATCTTTGAAGATTAATTTAATTGATGATGGGTAATATTTCCCGTGATAATTGTAACTGGCAATATAAGACGCCATTCCTAAATCATTTTTGGTCCAGTAATAATATTCATATACTGCTGGATTATCAAATTGATGCCAATATTTTTTTGTATACCAATAGTAATAATCTGCCCAGCTTTCAATACAATAATACTCATTATTGAATTCGTAAAAATCTTTATCATCAAAGATATTGGATAGAGAGTCGCTGTAATGTCCATAACCCTTAATATATGGACTTGGACTTAATTTAAAAGTAGTCGGATCTGACCATTTAAAATAATTAATTGTTGTGATTGATTGACTAAATACGAATTGGCATGTAAATAATACCATGGTTAATAATAGAGCTTTTTTCATAATTTAAGATTTTAGTTGTTTAACGAAAAGAAGCAAATATTATGCCAAATAGAGGAGGTGTGGGATAAAGAAGTTCTTTGTTTTTTTAAAATAAGATGATTTTACTAATTTTGTGTATTGATTAACTGAAACATAAACTCATCTTTTTTTCCTTGAGGAAATATAAGCCAGTCTCTTTTTGTGCCAATTAGTTTAAAACCTTTGCTTTGGAATAAATTTAAGCTGTCGATATTATCTTCAGTAATATTGCAATAAAGCTGATGCAATTGCAGGCTATAGAAACTATATTTAATTAGTACATCTAATGCATCGGATGCATAACCTTTTTTCCTATCTGTACTATTTGCTATTAAAATACCAACTCCTGCACGTTTATGCATTGGTTCGAAATCAAATAAGTCAATTGAACCAATGGTTTGGATTACTTTATCATCGGTTTTTTCAATCATTAATCGTATTTGTTTAAGCTGGAAAATATCCTGATGCGAATTCTCTATAAATTGTTTAATGACATATTTTGAAAAGGGAGCAACAGTATTGCTTAACTGCCATATAGAACTATCGTTTTCCCATGAATAAATTGAGTCAATATCATTTGGTTCAATAGCTCTTAATCTGGTTATCTTTCCTGAAAGTATATCTGATTGTGTGTTTGCCAATATTTAGATTTTTATTGTCAATATTAACGATGAGATGTTGTACTGATTTCAAGTTTTATAATATCTTCTTGCCCGAAACCGTTTTCGTCATATTTTGAGATATATGCATTATTACCATTCCCGATTGGGTAATAAAACAAGTCATCATCGGTAGAATTTATAGGATATCCAATGTTTACAGGTTTGGACCATATATTTTTCTCAATATTTTGTGTTAGAAAAACATCAAATCCACCCATATTATAATGTCCCTGCGAACTAAAGTACAAGGCTTTACCGTCTTCAGAAATTACTGGTGTTTCTTCATTAAATGGCGTATTTATTTCACTTCCAAGATTAATTGCTTCGCCCCAGTCCTTTGTCTTTTCATCGAATACGCATTTATAAATATCAGTACCACCAAACCCGCCTTTTCTATTACTCACGAAATAAATAGTTTTACCATCATTAGACAGAGATGCAAATGTTTCATGAAATTTCGAATTAACATTTTTATTTAATTTCTCGGGAACTGACCATTTGTCTCCTTCCGAACGGCTTATATATATATCACTATTAAAATTATCGTGTCTATAAAGAACCAAGGTTTTTCCATTGGCAGATAAAAAACATGTATAATAATCACCATCAGATTGCAAATCGGGTGAAATGTTAACAGGGGCAATCCAATGTTCTCCTACTTTCTTTGAGTATAATATAGCATCATAGAATTTTAACTTTGATATGTATACCATAGACTTTTCATCCGATGAAACAGCAGGTCTTATATTTGAGAATTTATTATTTATTAGATTCCCAATATTAACTTCAGTGACAGTAAGTGGTTTGCTAATTAGTTCTTTGGCAGCATTACACGATTGAATTTGTTTATCAACATAATCGATATTATAATTCTTCTGGGTTGATACAAGCTCTATAAATTTTTCGAAAGTTTCAATGGCTTTATCAAGCTGATTGTTAGTCTGATATGCGCAGGCTAAATAGAACAGTGTTCTATATGGAGCTTTTGTTTCTTTAAAAGATCCCTCTTTGATTGATTTTGAAAGGTTATTGCACGCTTCTTCTAAATAAGGAATTGACTTGTGTTTTTGCCCGGGAAGCTGTAAATAACATTCACCAATTCGGTGTTTTATGTAAGCATTATCTATACCGTTTTTATAAATATTTAAATATAAAGATAATGCTTCATTATAATCTTCGAATAAAACATAGTATTCAGCATCAGAAAAGGCTTCCTTTAATGCATCTTTATTTTGTGAAAATGATGCATGAGAGGCAATAAAAATAATTAATGCAGCCAATAATATCTTTTTCATAATACAGTAGATAAGATAATTAAACAGGAACAATTTACTTACATTAAACAAAAAATGCTAGTTTTTATGCTTAATTATATGCTTCTTTTTTTGTTAGCCTTATTCTGTCTGCGATTAAAATAGATTATAATTAATCCAAGAAGTATACCAGCGATACTAATATATAGAATCATCCATATATTCTTTCCTTTATCAGTATCTTTTGTTGCTATTGGAGTTTCGTCAACCGGTGTTACGAACTCTTTAGAAGCTTTTGATGCTATAATCAAACCTTCCATAATAGCGAATAATTGTTTGAGTTCGTCCTCAGTATATTTATTTGAATTTATGAGATATTTTTTGAAATCATCTAATGTGATAATATCAATAGCTGTTGCATCTATGTTAGTTAAAACACTTGCTATGTCAGTTTTCAATAAATTCTCAAGATTAGCCAATAAAATTGGTACAGATATTCCTGAGTTTTGTAAATAATCTTCAAGCAATTTTATAATATCATTATTATTATAATCTTTAGTTTCTGATTTTAATTCAAGATGTTGAATTACAGCTAAATTATTTTCAAAACTACTTTTATTAATATTAACCGAATCTAATACCTGTTTTAAATCTCCGCTGGCAAGGCCTAATAATGCTTCAATAAATTCAGGAGTATTATCAGTAGAATTAATAGCTAATGCAATAATTAAGGCTTGGGCTTGTTCTTTTGATAAACCTAAAGCAGCAGCTTTAGCATAAATTTGATTAACTAAACTTTCTACAGAACTTGCTGATTTTATTTCAGAAGTGTTAATTAAGCTTTGAAATCCTTCGCTATTAAATGTGTTTATTCCGGTTAATACTTCGGCAAAATCTTTATTAATTGGAGTATGTGAGACAATAATCTCTTCGTTTTTAACATTATTGTGCTTATCAACCAGTTTGAAATTAAGTTTACTTTTTTCTCCTTTTGGTTCAAATTCATAAACAAAGCTTTCTTTCTTTATATCAAAAGTTTCAGTACTAATTAGTTTATCGTCAACAAAAGTTTCAACAAATAGTTTTGAACCGCGTTCAACAGACAACTTTATTTTTACATTTTTATCACCATTTGCTCCTAAACTAATTATTTTATCAACAATACGTAATTCGGCTCGAGTATCTTTTGGTAAGTAAGAAACTGTAACTTCCTCTGTTTTTACATTATTGTTTTTATCAATAAGTTTAAATTTGATTTTACTTTCACCTATTAATGGTTTGTATTCATAAATAAAATCATCTTTCTTAATATCAAATTCCTCAGAATTAATTAACTGGTCTTTATAATAAGTGTTTACAAATAACTTATTACCTTTTTGCAATGATAATTTTATTTTTATGTTTGCCTGATCTGTATGAAGTAAATTTGTATCTAAAATAATATTGGGCATTGTATCAACTAAAGCAAGTGCTTCAGGTTCTTCCTTAACTGATGAAAGGAAAATCTCTTTTATATCATAAGCGGTTGAAATATAATATTGTGTTTCATTTTCATCAAAAGTACTTTCAAACACAAGATGATTTACACCCAAAGGTGTTTGGTATTGATAATTTAAATCATCTTTATCAGGTTTAAGAATTACAATTGTATCTTGTTTAATTTTATCAATAATGTTAATACTGAAATCTTTTTTATTTCGGTCGATTTCATTATCCATTTCTAAAATACCTTCAATTAGAAAATTATTGTATTCGGGGATGTTAAATAATTGGAAGTGATAAATATCCTGACCTCCATATCCTTTTTTCGAGAATTGTGAGCAATACGCAAAACGTCCTTTCTCATAAGGAACAAAGAAAACATCATCATCAGTAGTATTAATTGGGTATCCAATGTTTACAGGTTCGGTCCATTCTCCATTTTTAATTTCTGAGTAAAAAATATCATATCCACCCATTCCTGAATGTCCTTCAGAGCTAAAGAAGAGTCTTTTTCCATCGGGTGTTAAAAATGGAGTGTTTTCATTCCAACGTGTATTAATTACACTACCAAGATTTGTTGCCTTACCCCAGGTTGTATCAGTAAGTCTTTCAGAAACATAAATGTCTAAATCGCCATAACCATTTTCGCGATTACTTACAAAGTACAGTTTTTGATTGTCTGGAGATAGTGAAGCGTGAGATTCCCAGTATTTTGTGTTGATGTTTTCTCCCAGTTTTCGAACTTTAGTCCAAAATCCATTTTTAAAGTAGCTAACATAAATATTACCATCGAAATCATCATCACGATAAATATATAGTTCTGTTCCATCGAACGATAAACCAGTAGTCGCACTATTATCATCAATGCCTAATTGCCCCATAAGGTTAATCGGATAACTCCATTGCCCGCTACTATCTTTCTTAGAGTAAAAAATTGCATCGTAAAATTGTAAAGCAGCAGTAAAAACCATTGTAGTGCCATCGCCGGAAACAACCGCATTAAATTCGTTAAATCGGGTATTAATTTTATTCCCAATATTACTAGCTATAAAATTTACAGGATTGTACTGAAATTGTATTGCATTACGGCAAGCATCAAATTGTCTGTCAATATAATCAGTATCGTAAATATCTTTATTGGCAACTTTTTGTGTTCTGGTAATAGCATTTTGAAAACCCGTATATGTATCAATAGCTTCGTTAATTTTATTATTCACTAAATAAGCATTGCCTAGGTAGAAAAGAGCATCAACGGGAGCTAACTTTTCCGCATAAGTATTATTTCGATAATTGAATGTTGTTTTATTTATTGCATTTTCTAAATAAGGAATCGATTTAGCTTTTTGTCCTGGTATATGAAGGTAACAGAAACCAATTTTATACATTACATTATGGTTTACAGAATCAGCTTCAAGTACCCTTAAAAATAATGGTAATGCTTCTTCGTAATCTTCGTAAAAAAACCATGAGTCTGCGTCCAGAAACATTTCTTCAAGTTCGTAATATTCTTGAGAAAATGTTTTAGATATAAATATTATGCTCAAAAATATAAGTATGATTATCCTTTTCATATAAAATCTTTATTTATAAAAAATACGAAATTAGATAAAAATAATGAAAATTTCGCGTATAGCGATATAATCTTTGCTAAAATTCTATAAGCTTAATTAAATATGTGACAAAGGCTTAGAAAATACAGGTTAATTTTCTGAAATGTTATTGCTTTGAGTTTCTAACTCTTTTTCCTTTTCAGGAATATTTTCTCTTTCGAAAATTTGTATTCGATAAATATCGTTATCGCCATAACCAGTCTTTTTTAATTTCGAATAATAAGCGATTTTCCCATTTTTTAAAGGGAAAAAGAAAATATCATCATCGGTGGTATTAAAAGGGAATCCCAGGTTTTCAGGCTTTTGCCAGCTATCACCTTGTTTTTTTGACATGAAAATATCAAAACCACCAATATTAAAATGGCCTTTAGATGAAAAATATAAGGTTTTTCCATCTTCGGTAATAAATGGAGTTGTTTCGTCAAAACTACTGTTAACTGTAGCCCCTAAGTTTTCAGGTGGGCCCCAGGTTCCTTCAGGGTCAATAGTTGATTTGTAAATATCGAAACCCCCAAAACCTCCTTTACGATTACTGGTAAAGTATATAGTTAATCCATCATCGGAGACACATGCGTGTGTTTCTGCCGCACTGGTATTAATGTTATTACTTAGTTTCTCAAGCTCACCCCATATACCATTGTTAAACCTACTTATATATAAATTAAAAATATCGTTATCATTTCTCATAAGATACAAAGTATTTCCATCTTTTGTCAGATATACCGGTGTTAATGGATTATCTGAATCAAAATCTAAGGAAATGTTTCTGGCAGGCAACCATCTTCCATCACGTTTTTTTGAAGAAAAAATACCATCGTAAAAACGCAGTTCACTGACAAAGACTATGGTTTCTTCATCTTCAGAAACTAATGGATTAACATTATTAAATTTGGTGTTAATATTTTTGCCCAAATTAGACTCAAAGATACTGGTAGGAATTTTTGTTAATTCTAATGCATTTTTACATGATATAATTTCTGCATTAACAATTTTATTTTGTTCTTCATCTTTCGGATCTAATAATTCTTTGTATTTATTAAAAGCTTCAATAGCATCTTCTAGCCTGTTGCTTACTCTATAAGCCATCCCTAAATATAAATAAGTTTCGATAGGTGCTTCCCTTTCGGTATAAATACCTTCACCATAACTTTTAGAAATATTTTCAACCGCTTCTTCTAAATATTTTATTGCATTTTCTTTCTGATTAGGGATATTTAAATAACAAAGGCCTATACGATGTTTAATATTGGCATCTCTTCTCCCTGCATCATATAATTCAAGAAAGAAAGGTAGTGCTTCTCTATATTCCTCATACAATAATGAGAACTCACCATTAATGTAAATTTTTTTTAAATCCTTTTTTGTTTGAGATTTAGCAGAAATAGAAATTGAAAAAATAACAATTAATGCTATTAAAAAATGTTTCATATTAGTCTTGATTACAACACGTAAAAACAAATGTAATAATTTATGTGAATTTTTCTAAGAAAACCCAAATTATTTAAAAAACAAAACACCAGTTTGTTACCGTGTTTTACAAGTTTTTTAAACGTTTTTTTTGAAATCAAAATCTTCCAGATTATCGGCCAATTTGTTTAAAACCTTTGAGAAGAATGTCTAGATCGTTCCAAATGGCATAGTTTTTTGCATAAACCACATTGGAATTGTAGATGAAAGAATCTGAATGTTCTTTCTTAGATACTAAGTCGAGCGGCGTTAAAATTCCATCTTTAATTTTAGGAAGATTATCTAATTTAACATCACTTTTCTTATCGTATCCTACCCAGGTTTTACATCCTAACAAAACATTTACAGAATTGTTTATTAGCTTAAGGGATATTTTTAAGAAAAGTAATATTAATGGACTGGATATCAGGATTAAAATAGATGTAATAATATCAAAAATCCTTTTGTTTCTGATGTTATTTTTTTTCGATATTGCATTAATTTCAATAGTATATAATTCACCTGCTGTTTCAATTGAATTGCTTCCGATAATTGATAAAGTTTCCGGTTGCGTAATTTTAAAATCGATATTTAACCCGGTTAGTTGAAGCATGATTCCAATTATCTGATTCGAAGGAATATTTTTTGCACAAAAAATAATCTCATCTATTTTATGAATTTTTATTATTTCTTCAAGTTGATTTATTTTCCCAATGTGATAGTCATTTTGTGATTCCGACGAAGGAGCTACTTTACCAACAATGTATGGTTTTATTTCAGCTTCAGTTATAATTTTTTCAACTCTTTGTATTTCATCGATTAAACCAACAATGACAATTCGTAATTTCCGATTCCGTTTAAATTTTTGAGGAAAGAATTTTATGAAATGAACAAGTATTCGATTTATATATGTTACTATAAAAGTAAGGGCTGCTCCGATTAAAATTAATGCTCTTGAAAATCTATGATTCTCTGGTAATAATGCATATAAAACCAGGATAATTAAAGTCCCAATTGTTATTCCTTTTAGAAGGCTTGTTAATTTGATTTGTCTCGAATATCCGCCATTAAACCAAACACTTAAAATCCAAATAGTAATATAAGATGGAACCGCAAAAAGAAGAAATTCGTCGGGATATTGACCATCTCCATGGAATTTATAATTCTCCCAAATTGGTTTAATTAAATAGTAACTAAAAAATATTATTGTAATATCTAAAATTGGAAGAAAAGCATTTTTTACAAATCGATTTAAAACTGCTATAAAAGCCCTGAAATAAATTGCAATATTAATTAGTAAAGAAAAAGATTTTGCGTTTTTATCCGATAAATGTTTTCGTGCAAAAATGATCATTGCATTGTAAAACATGAAAACGTAGTTTAAGCTTCCTTTTTTAGTACTTTCTCCTTTATAATGAATTATGGTTGTTTCGGGAAAGTAATAATTTTTATATCCGGCTTTATTTATTCGGTAAGATAAGTCGATATCTTCGCCATACATGAAATAATCTTCATCGAGTAAACCTGTCTTTTCAAGAGTTTCTTTCCGAAGAAACATGAAAGCTCCTGGTAAAACTTCTATTTCGTTTATTTCATTATTATTAAGATGTCCCAAATGATACCGGGCAATTTTTTTAGACTTAGGAAACAAGCTCGAGAATCCAAATATTTTATAAAAAGCAACTTTGGGAGTTGGCAATGCTCTTTTTGATTCCGGTAAAAATCGGCCTTTACCATCAATCATTTTAACAGTTAATCCCCCAACCTCAGGCTTTGAATCCATAAACTGAATACATTTTTCAAAACTATCTTCTTCAACAACAGTATCAGGGTTTAATAATAATATATATTGTCCTTTTGCAAGTTTTACGGCTTGATTATTGGCATAAGAAAAGCCATAATTTTTTTTATTTTCGATAAGATTAACTTCAGGAAATCTTTCCCTTACCATAGCACATGAGCCATCAACTGAGTTATTATCAACTACAAAAACTTCAGAGTTGATGCTTTTTGCGGCATTAAAAACAGAAATTAAGCACTGTTCTAAAAAATGCTTAACATTATAATTAACTATGATAACCGAGAGTTTTACCATATAATAACAATATGAAATACAAATATAAGGAAATGTTAGAAGTTAAATTCTATTCATCAATTGACAAATTAATAAATATGTTATAAATTGTTAATGTTTCAATAAAAAAATGTACTAAAATGAAAATAGTTGATTTAACAGATGAAAATAAGAAGCTGTTTTATATGTGCCTTGAAGACTGGTCTGATGAAATGAAAGAGGCCGGAAATCATAAGGAGTGTTGGTGTAATAAGATGGAGAACAAAGGACTTGGAGTTAAGTTAGCCCTTGATGATAATGGAAAAGTTGGAGGTATGATTCAGTATGTCCCAATTGAGTATTCGTCTGCCGAAGGTGAAGGCCTGTATTTTATTAACTGTATTTGGGTTCACGGCTATAAAAAGGGTAGAGGGAATTTTCAGAAAAAAGGGATGGGAAAAGCTTTGCTTCAAGCTGCAGAGAATGAAGTAAAAGAAAAAGGAGCAAAAGGAATCGTAGCCTGGGGAATTCCTTTGCCATTCTGGATGAAAGCAGCATGGTTTAAAAAGCAAGCTTACTCGAAAGTGGATAAACAGGGATTTTTTGGACCTGTTCTATTATGGAAACCATTTGTTGATGATGCAATTCCTCCCAAATGGATCAACCAAAAGAAAAATCCTGAGAAAATACCGGGTAAGGTAACTATAACCGGATTTATAAACGGATGGTGCCCTGCTCAAAACATTGTCTTTGAAAGAGCAAAAAGAGCTGCATTAGAATTTGGTGATAAAGTAATATTCCGGGAGATAAATACATTTGACAGAGAAGTATTGTTGGAATGGGGAATATCCGATGCATTATATATTAATGATAAGCAGATAAGAACAGGACCTCCGCCATCGTATAATAAAATTAAGAAAAAAATAGAAAGACAGGTTAATAAACTTAAACCCATTAAATTATAAATGACTAAAATTTGAAATACTTAAAATGCCTAAAATAATTACTAAACAATTTAGTTCATTTTAGGCATTCTTAATTTTAATTTATTTTAGATTCCCATTTCTTTTTTAATTACTTCCGCGAGTCGTTTAACTCCTTCTGTTGTTTTATCCTTTGGCATATACGAGAAGTTTATCCGCATAGTATTTTTACCACTACCATCGCAATGGAATACACTACCCAAAACAAATGCGACATTTTTTTCAATAGCTTTTTTAAACAGTACTTCAGCATCCATATTTCCAGGCAAAGTAAGGAATAAGAATAAACCACCTTCGGGTTCAGTCCATTTAACACCTTCAGGCATATATTCTTTGAAAGCATTAATCATATTATCACGCTTTTTGTGATATTGTTCAATAATTCCTTTCAGATTTTCATCGAAATAACCTTTTTCAATATACTTATGAGCAATTTTTTGGTTTAAAGTAGGAGTACACAAATCAGTAGACTGTTTAGCGGTTACAAATTTATCAACGATTTTCTCGTGGGCAATAACCCAACCAATTCTGAAACCGGGAACAAATATTTTAGAGAATGTCCCTAATAGAATTACCTGACCTGAATTGTCAAGTTCATAAATTGTTTTCTGAGCTTTGCCTTCAAATCGGATTTCACGATAAGGGCTGTCTTCAACAATAAGTACATCGTATTTTTTAGCAATTGCTATAATTTCAAGTCGCCTTGATTCAGGCATGGTAATACCTGCCGGATTTTGAAAATCAGGAATTATATATATAAACTTAGGTTTTATTCCTTGTGTTTTTAACTCAGTAAGTTTTTCTTCCAGAATATCAGCGCGCATACCTTTTTCATCAAACTTAATACCTATCATTTCACCACCGTAAGAGTTAAATGCTCCTAACCCACCAAGGTATGAAGGTAGCCCAACAATAATTTTATCGCCCCGGTTAATAAAAATCTTAGCTAATAAATCTAAACCTTGTTGTGACGATGTAGTTATAACAAGATTTTTAAGTTCGATATTCAAACCTTGTGCATTATATCGGTCAACTAATATTTGACGCAATTCAGTAACTCCTTCTGTAGCGCCATATTGTAAGGCTGAAGTTCCGTCTTGTTCAAGCACCTCACATGAAATTTCTTTTAATTGCTCAATTGGAAATGATTCCGGTGCCGGTAAACCTCCGGCAAAAGAAATTATTTCGGGCCGTTGAGTGAGTTTAAGAAGTTCACGGATAGCTGACTTCTTCATTCCTTTAATATTGGTCGAGTAAATTTGTTCTAAATCGCTTATCATTTTTATTATCCTCCTGTTTTTATATTTTCATAATATAGTTTGTACAAAATTGATGCGAAATTGCAAAAACAAGACCGGATTTACAAAAAATATAACCTGTTATACAAAACATAAATTATAAAATTCTTCCATTAAAAATTAATAACACTTCATATTGTAAGTAAGGTTAAATAAAGTTTGGCTTTTATTTATTAGTTTGTTGTTGTTGGGAGGCTAAAAAGTCTCCGTTTTTATAAATCAGGTATTTTTACTTGAAAAGAATCTGATTAAAATGTGTTTATTTGTAACATAAAATAATTTTAAATTGTTTTAAGCAATTATAAATATTTACTGATAAATAGATTATGCCTACTCACGGGAAAATATTAATTGTTGATGATATTTCTTCTCATTTGTTGTTGCTCCAAGCTATTTTACATGATGAGGGCTATGAAACTGAAATCACGGATGATCCTAAAACTGTTATAGATATATTACTTAAAAACAAATTCCATGTAGTTTTACTTGATATTATGATGCCTGACATGGATGGTTTTCAAGTTTTAGAGATGTTAAAAAAAAATAATCAAACATCACGAGTTCCAATAATAATTATTTCTGCAAAAACAGATTCGTGGAGTATTAAAAATGCAATGGATTTAGGAGCATTTGATTATTTAACCAAACCTCTTAATATTCAGGATGTAAAAAACAAAGTTAAATCGGCAATGATTGAAAGTATCTTGTAATTATAATTTAGAGATTAGAGTACACAACATATAGTATTGGGGGTTATAAAGTAATAACCCCTTAATTTTTTATTTTTAATTTGATTTTCTTTTATTTGTACAGAATTTTTAAAGAGATTATCAAATATTTATAATTAATAAATTAAAATCATGAGAAAATTATTACTTCTTTTTTTATCGGTTATTTTTTTACCCGGGATATTAATATCTCAGGAAACAGAGCAAAAACCTAGCGTAACATTAAGCGGATTTGTTAGATATGAATTGTTTTTTGATACCTATGAATCAGTTGATACACGAGATGGCGAAGTATATTTGTATCCATTACGTGAGAATCTGGATATTAATGGTGATGATATTAACAATAATTTCCAACTGAACATGTTAGGTTTGCAGGCAAGACCTAGAATTTCAGCTGTTGGACCTAATGCTTTTGGTGCTAAAGTTACAGGTGTGCTTGAAGGAGACTTTCTTGGTGTTTCTCAGGCCGATTCGAGAATGCTACGACTAAGACATGGCTTTTTAAAATTGAATTGGGAGAAATCTGAATTGATGATGGGACATACATGGCATCCAATGTTTGTTACAGAATGCTTTCCTACTACCGTTTCAATGGGAGCAGGAGTTCCATTTCATGTTTTAAACCGCGCTCCTCAAGTAAGATATACAGCAAGTTTAGGCAATACAATGTCTGTAATGGGAGCTTTGCTTATTCATGGTTATCATAAAAGCGTGGGGCCTGCTGATGCACAACGAAATTCAGGGCTTCCTGATACACAGTTTCAGTTTAAATTTAAAACTGATAATATTTTTGCGTCATTTACTGCAGGATATAAATTTTTAACTCCACGATTAGAAACAATCGATGGTGTAAAAACGAATGAAACTATTGGTAGCTTTAATATTGCAGCAAACACTAAACTTTCGTTCGATCCGGTTACTATAAAAGTTGAAGGTATTTATGGTCAAAATCTAACACATTTTATTATGATAGGAGGTTATGGAGCAGCAGAAGATCCTACAGTGGTAGCTAATTATGACTATGAATACACTAATATAAATACCATGTCGGTATGGTCGGATGTTGCGTTCAATCTTGATTTTATGGAAATAGGTGTATTCGGTGGATATTCCTCAAATTTAGGAGCAAAAGGTGATTATTATTCATTAGGTTATGAAAGAGGAAGAGATATAAAAAGTATTTTTAGAGTGTCTCCAAGAGTGGTTGTTAAATCTGGCAAAGTGGATTTTGGTCTTGAATATATGCTAACAGGTGCGACTTATGGTGATTTAGATGCTACTGCTCCTGCAGATCCATTACATCCTGAATATTCTTTTACTGATACTGATAAACCAACAATTAATAATAGAATGATTTTTTCAGCACGATATAAATTTTAACAAAACTTTTTATACAAAAACAAATAAAAAAGGAGAGCAATTTAGCTCTCCTTTTTGCTTATATAAAAATATTTCTTTATTGTGATTAGAATTCAATGCAATGCGTAATAACCATTCTACAGGCATTGTTATTACCCAGTTCACATGCTTTGTGAAAATCATCACAAGCTTCATCTTTTTTGTCTTGTTTGAAATTAATCATTCCTCTATTGTAGTATGCAAATGGATTTTCAGGGTCAATATCAATTACAGTATTAAAATCTTTTAATGCTTCAGGATGATCGTTATTTTGGTAATATAAGAATCCTCTATACAAATAAACATTAGGATTATTGTCATCTAATTGAATTGCCTTAGAATAATCATTCAAAGCGGCATCAAACTCAAAAAGCTTTTGGTAAGCAGCACCTCTGTTTACATAAACTTTATTTTCAAATAGTTTGTTATTTTGTCCTTGTGCCAGGTCAAGAGCACGATTTAAATCTTCAATAGCATCCTTGTATTTGCCTTTATGGATGTAAATCTTACCTCTTGTTAGGTAAAACTGTGGATAATCCGAATTTTTTTTAATAGCTTCTTCAATTATTTTTCCTGCTTTTTTATAATCTTCCATTAGAATTAACAAACCTGCTTTCCCGTCTAACGCCGGAGCATATGATGGTAAGTAATCCAGAGCTTCGTCGAATTTCTCAAGGGCTTCTTCATATCTATTTAAACTAATTAAATCATTTCCAAGATCAACTAAAGAACCTACATCGGCTTGAGAGAAAACAGTTAAGCTAAGTGTAACTAATAATGAGAATATCAGGAGAATTTGTTTCATTTTTCAAAAATTTATCAACAGATGCTTTACTTTGTGAAAATAACAAATATTTTTCAATTTTGTAGCTTAAATGAATTTTTAGAGATTTCCTTAAATAGAAGATTCAAATAAAGTTCTGTTAACAATTGATCTTCCTAAAGTAATTTCATCTGCATATTCCAGCTCATCTCCAATAGCAACACCCCGCGCAAGGGTTGTAATCTTAATCTTATAATTTTTAAATTTTTTATACAGATAAAAATTAGTTGTATCGCCTTCCATGGTTGTACTCAGAGCAAGAATTAACTCTTTAACATTTTCTTCTTTTATTTTTTGAAGCAGACTATCAATCTTTAAATCATTTGGGCCAATACCATCCATAGGTGAAATAATGCCACCCAATACATGGTATAATCCTTTAAACTGATGTGTGTTTTCAACAGACATTACATCTCTTGCATTTTCAACAACACAAATTACTGAAGTGTCTCGCGATAAATCACTACAAATATTACAAATATCTGTATCTGATATTGTATTACAGCTTTTACAATGCTTTATTTCATTTCGGAGTTTAATTATTGTTTCGCCAAAATGATTCACATCTTCTTTTTCCTGGTTTAGTAGATGGAGAACTAATCTCAAGGCTGTTTTTCTCCCAATACCCGGTAATTTTGCAAATTCATCAACCGCACTTTCTAACAATTTAGATGTAAAATTATGTATATTCATTTTGGATTTTAGTAGTTTATTTGCTCCAAAAATAATATCAAATAGAGCGATTAGCAATTTTTTGTTCTATTAGTTTTTATTATCCTTGCATTTAATCATTTTCACTAAAATAGCAGTATAACTAATTTTATAACACAATGTCTCCATACCTGGTAATATTTATAATAGCGGCATATTTTCTTGTACTTATCACAATTTCTTATTTTACAAGCAGGAATGCCGATAACGAAGCTTTTTTTCTGGGAAATCGAAAATCACCCTGGTATATAGTTGCATTTGGAATGATAAGCGCTTCTCTTTCGGGAGTTACGTTTATTTCTGTTCCGGGCTGGGTTGTCGACAGTAATTTTTCCTATATGCAAATGGTATTAGGATATTTAGTTGGGTATGCAGTTATTGCTAATGTTTTAATGCCAATGTATTATCGTTTAAATTTAACATCTATATATACATACCTTGGCCAGCGATTTGGAAAGTTTTCTTACAAAACAGGATCATCTTTTTTCTTATTATCAAGAGTGATTGGGGCATCGTTCAGATTGTTTCTGGTAGCAAATGTATTACAAATAGCAGTTTTTAATACTTTAAATATTCCGTTTTGGATAACAGTTGTTATAACTATTTTATTGATTTGGCTTTATACTTTTAAAGGAGGTATTAAAACCATTATCTGGACCGATAGTTTGCAAACTATATTTATGTTGGTTGCTGTTGCTGTTACAATTATATTAATAAGTAAACAGTTAAATCTAGATTTCAAGGGCGTGTTTGACACGGTTATAGACAGCAAACATTCAAAGCTGTTTTATTTTAACGATTTTAAAAGTGTAAATTTTTTCTTCAAACAATTTTTTGCAGGAGCATTTATAGCAATCGTAATGACAGGTTTAGATCAGGATATGATGCAGAAAAACCTGAGCTGTAAAAATATTCACGAGGCAAAAAAGAATATGTACTGGTTAAGTATTTCTTTAGTTCCGGTAAATTTAATGTTTATGTCTTTAGGAGTTCTGTTGGTTGTTTTCGCTCATAAAAATGGGATTATCGTTCCGGAAAGAACAGATGATCTTTTTCCGATTATTGCAACACAGGGTTATTTAAGTCCGGTTGTTTCAATATTTTTTATTATTGGTTTGGTTGCTGCTGCGTATAGTAGTGCCGATTCAGCTTTAACAGCATTAACTACATCTTTTACGGTCGATATTTTAAATCCGAAGAACAAAACAGAAAAAGAATTAAAAGCTATCAGAAAAAAAGTGCATGTCGGGGTATCTGTAGTATTGGTAATTGTTATATTGATATTTAATTCTATAAATAACGAAAGTGTTATAAGCGCAATATTCAAAGTAGCCGGATATACCTACGGCCCACTTTTGGGAATGTATGCTTTTGGCTTGTTTACCAAGTATAAAACAAGGGACAGATTAGTTCCTTTTGTGGCAATAGCTTCTCCAATAATATGTTTTATTTTAAGCTATTATTCAAAAGATTTTTTGAACGGATATGAATTTGGATTCGAATTACTTATCTTAAATGGTTTAATTACTTTCCTTGGATTATTAATTTTTAGAGAAAAGAAAACAAATAGAAAATAATATTACATTTGTTCTTCTTTTTTTCGGACGATTTTTTTCTCTAAATTATTAATTATTTTAACCTTTATCTTATAAATGAAAAAGATAATATTTTTAATCTGTAGTGTAACTATATTTACATTACAAGTTTTTTCACAAGAAACAATAAAGAATACGAGTACAGTAATAAGGATTAATTTTTTAAACCCGGGACTTGAGTATGAAGTTCCTGTGTTAAATAAATCGACAGTTTCAATGAATCTTGGGGTAGGTTATGGAGGTTCGTATCCTAATTTAACGACATATGCTTCAGGTTGGTTATATTTAGTTTCTCCATTTTTTGATTTGCAATACAGAAATTATTATAATTTGGATAAAAGAATATCTAAAGAAAAGAGTATTAGTTTTAATTCAGGTAACTTTTGGGGAGTAAGAATGCTGACCAGAGGCGAGTCTTTAAGCTCAAATATTACACGAACAAGCAATTACGATTTTGCATTTGGACCAACATGGGGTTTGCAAAGGTCTTTTGGTAAAATTAACTTTCTTTTTGATTTGGGTGCAGTTTATTACTTCGATACAAAAGGGAATAGTGGAATAACTCCAATGTTGGAACTTAATCTTGGATATAATTTCAAAATTAAAAAGTAAAATTAAATTAGTTTTACACTGCATTAAGGGGCGGTTATAAACAATAACTACCTTTTATCTAAATGTTTGTATGAGAAATTTTATAATTGGATTTTTGTTATTTGTTGCTTTTTCTTCGTTTGCTCAACAGAATGATGAAAAATTATTTTTTCACGATATTAGCATTGACTATGGTTTGTTTGCTTCTCTCAATTCCGATGCGCATCAAAATCTTGTAGGAAATAAAATTAGTATTCAAACAGCTTACTTTTATACATCGCATTTTGGTATAAGGTCAGGTATTTCTTTTATCAATGATTTAGAATCGACAAATAAATTCTATTCTGTCCCAATTCAATTTATTTACAGGACACCTGTTGATAAATCATTTTTTATTGGTGGTACTATAGATTCTATTGAAGATTTGATTTTTAAGATTATACTTGGATTGATCCCAAGGCAAACAGATTTTCATTTTGGTGCTAACCTGGGTTATATTGAACCTGACAATAATTTGGGTTTATCAAGCATTAATGGAGGCCCTTTTGTACAAAGAGGATTTCAGACGGAGCAAAGATTTGTGGCTACTGTAGATTTAGGTTTGCGGTTACATTATAAAATCAGGAGATTTGGAATAGTTGCAGCACCAAATGTAAGTTATTTAGTAAGCGAGAATTTTAAATATTATTCTGATATAGGTGTAGATTATGGTTATGAGCCAAAATGGTTTATGAATATATCAATTGGTTTGGCTTATCAGTTTTAAGTTATAAAAAAGGGGCTGTCGAAAAAGGCAGTCTCTTTTTTGTTAAATTCATCTTTTCTCTTGTTA